>USKV01000062.1 GCA_900555355.1 uncultured Collinsella sp. | reverse complement strand
TGTTCACCCCGCCCCGCGAGGTGGTGGGCAAATGCCCCCGCTGCGGCGGTGAAATTGCAGAAATGCAAAAAGGCTTCTTCTGTCAGGACAAATCTTGCAAATTTGCGATCTGGAAGAACAACAACTGGTGGGCAGCGAAGCGCAAACAACCCACCAAGGCCATTGTGGCGGCGCTGCTCAAAGATGGTCACCTTATGGCCCATCACGGCCAGGTAGTAGGCACAGGAAAGGCCGGCCGGGCCGCCGCCAATCACGGCGATGCGCTTGCCGGTGTTGTCGGCCACGCTGGGCTTGTAATCGTTAAGGTCGCTGTGCTCAACGGCAAAACGCTTGAGGGCGAGGATGTTCATGGGGTCGTCGACCATGCCGCGACGGCAGTGCATCTCGCAGGGATGCTCGCACACCAGGCCGCAAACGAGCGGCAGCGGGTTGTTCTTGCGGATGACCTTGACGGCGTCGGCATAACGGCCTGCCTCGACGAGCGAGATGTAACCAGGAATGTCGACGTGCGCCGGGCAGCCCGAGACGCACGGGACGCGGGCTTCGCGGTCAAAGCCACAGGAGCGCTCGCGAATGTGGTGCTCAAAATCGTCGCGGAAGCCGCGAATGGCCGTGAGTGCCATGGCGCCAGCTTCGTAGCCGATGGCGCAGTCGCTCGAAAGGTAGATGGTGCGGGCCGTGCGCTCAATCAAGTTGAGCGTGGACTCGTCGGCGCGGCCCTCGAGCACATCGGCGAGCAGATCGCTCAGCGCGCTCAGGCCCACGCGGCAGGGCGTACACTTGCCGCAGCTCTGTGTCGAGCACAGGTTGACGAGCGCCGCCGTAAACTCAACGGGGCACGGGGCGAGCGAACTCACCGCCAGACGGCGTCCGAGCGCATCGTGCAGGTCGTCCATGACGGCTTGAGCGTGGCTGCGTTCCATTACGTGCAGTCGTGCCATAAGATCCCCTCTCACATGGCAGCCCGGAGGCGAGGCCGGGCGAAATTGCTACACGCACAACACTGAGCTAAAAGGTTGTTAGGTCTCCACACGGTTCGGCAGGCGGTATAAAATGTCACCCCCAGCGGTGAAATAGAACATTACCGCAGATAAAAGCCATATTTGATAAAACGCGTTACCAAATGACAATGCCCCGCCCACGCAATCACGTGGACGGGGCATTGCTCCAGGTATGCGGTCAGCGACCCTGTTGCTTTTACTTAAGCTCGGGCCAGTAACCCTTGTTGGCCTCGATCATGTCGTCGAGAACCTCCTTGGCGACCTTCATCGACGGCACGGTCTTGTTGAGCGTAAAGGCCTTAAGCGCCTTCTCGTACGAGCCCTCGATCGTAGCCTCGACAATGAGCTTCTCGGAGTTCAGCTGCTGCATCATGAGGCCCTGCTGGAACAGCGGAATGTTGTCGCGGCTGATGACCTCGGGGCCGTTCTTGCCAATGTAGGCAGGCAGCTCGACCATAGCGTCGTAGGGCATGTTGGGAATAGCGCCCTTGTTCTCGCAAATGACCAGGAAGCGCTGCTTGGTGTCGTTCTTCAGAGCGATGGCCAGGTCGGCAATCCAGTCGCCGTGGCTACCCGCATAGAACGTGCTCTCGTCGATCTCGCCCGTCTTCTCGTAGTGATCGATACCATCAAAGAGGTTCTTCTCACGCGTCTCCTCAACCTCGTTAGCACGGGTGCGCTCGGGGTTGGAATGCTCGACGAACTCCTTCTGCTGCAGGTAGTAGTTCAGATACGTGTTGGGCAGGTACTCCGGGAAGCACTCCATGATCTCGTACTCGCCCTTCCAGACGTAGTACCAGCTGCCCTTGGTGTGGCGGTTCTGCTCGGGGTGCTCGTCGGTGGCCTCCTCGGGCTTCTTGGCCATCAGCGAGCCCATGCCCTTGAGGTAGGAATCGGGCAGCAGGATCTGGTGCTCCTTGATGTACTCGCGCAGCTGCGGGAGCACCTCCTCGCCCTTGTGGCGGATCGAGGTGAACCAACCAAAGTGGTTGAGGCCAAAGTAATCGTACTCGACATCCTTCTTGTCGATATCGAGCGCGGCGCAAACCACGTCGATGATCGCGATCGGCATGTCGCAGATGTTGATGATGCGAGCGTTGGGACGCAGCACACGGCAGCCCTCGGAGACGATGGCAGCAGGGTTGGAGTAGTTGAGAATCCAGTAGTCCTTCTTGGCGTACTTCTCAACGTCATCGATCAGCTCGACCATGGGGAAGATGGTGCGCATGCCGTAGGCAAGGCCGCCGCAACCGCAAGTCTCCCACGCAGCCGTGACGCAGCGGAATCTTCTCGTCCTGCTCGCGCATGGCGTAGCCGCCCACGCGCATCTGGGCGAACACGAAGCTCGCGTCGGTAAAAGCCGTCTTTTTGTCGGTGGTCACCGTGAGCTTGATGTCCAGGCCAAGGTCCTCGTGCAAAATCCAGTCCACGAGCACGCCGATCTTGCGCTGTCGCTCCTCGTTGATGTCGTACAGGCGAATCTCGTCAACGTCGAGCTCGTCCTTGCGCAGGGCGATGGACTTGACGATGCCGGGGGTAAAGGTGGATCCGCCACCACACAGAGTAATGATCATTGTTTACTGCTCCTTCTCAATTGCGTTTTCGACCTTGTCGCGCATCTCGGCGACCTTCATGCCAAAGATGATCTGGATATTATTGCCGTTGCGGTTGATGCCGCTGTTGGGCACGTGGTTGATGAGGTCCTCATTGATGAGGTCCGGGTTCTTAACGTTCACGCGGAGACGCGTAAAGCAGTTCTCGAGCTCCTCGATATTGTCCTTGCCGCCAAGACCTGCGACCAGGTCGGCAATGCCCGCATCGACGCCCTCTGCGGGAGCTGCGGCAACAGCGCCCTGCTTCACCGCGACAGACGCGGCGGCCTCGCCCTCGGCAACGGACTCGGCGAGCTCGGACTCCTCCTCGCGACCAGGCGTGTGGAGGTTGAGCTTCTTGATGAGGAAGGTGAAGAGGAAGAAGTACAGCGCGGCGTTGACGACTCCGAGCACGAGCATCATCGGCCAGTTGGTCTTATCGACACCCAGGACCAGGTTGGAAACCACGATGTTGATAATGCCGCCTGCAGTCGAAGCGGGCACGGAGAGGACCTTGAGCAGCACCAGGAAGATGCCGGAAAGAACCGAGTGGACGACAAAGAGCACAGGGGCTGCGAAGACAAAGAGGAAGTCCATGGGCTCGGTCACGCAGGAGAGCACGGCGGTGATGATCAGCGGGATGATAACGGCCTTGGTCTTATCCTTGTTCCCCTTGTAAGCGGTGAAGATAAAGGCGAGACCGATACCGATGTAGGGCCACAGGTTGTTGAAGGTGTAGCTGTTGAAGTAGGTGCTATCGGAGAAGGGCTGGCCCGTCATTGCCATCTCGGCGACACGGATGGGATAGGCGCCGGCGATAACCTGATCGCCCAGCGTCAGGGTGCCACCCACATCGGAGAACTGGAACGGGGTGTAGATGAGGTGGTGCAGACCGGTGGGAACGAGCAGCTTGTTGAGCATGCCGTAGATAAACAGACCGATGTTGCCCGACTCCTTAATGATGCCGGCAACGGAGGAAATAGCACCCTGGACCGGAGGCCAAACGATGCAGAAGCCAGCGCCCATGATCCAGGAAATGATGATCATGATCAGGAACGGAAAGCGAACGCCCGAGAACATCGAAAGGGCAATGGGGAACTGCTTGTTCGAGTACTTGTTGAACACGGCACCGGTGATGCAACCAAGAATGATGCCGCCAAACACGCCGGTATCGAGCACCTGAATGCCCATAACGGTGCTCTGGCCGGTTCCGGTAAGGCCGAGCATGCCGCTTGCTTCGGCAAGAGAGCCGGTGGCGTTGAGCACGATGTTATTGGCCTGCAGGAACAGGAAGAACGACATCAGGGCGATCAGCGAAGCATGGCCCTTGTTCTTCTTTGCCATGGCGCCGGCGATGCCCACGCAGAACAGAATCGAGAGGTTGTTGATGATAAACATCAGCGACTGGTAGACAACGGCGCCCACAAGCTGGAACGGACCGGAGCCCAGCACAGGAATCACGGCGCAGATGGTCTTGTTGGTCAGAATAATGCCCACGATGAGCAGAATGCCGGCAACCGAGAGATACATCATCGGCTGAACGATTGACTTCGCGAACACCTCCAACGGCGCTTTGAAATTGAACTTCTTTTTTGCGGTCATAGCGGTACTCCCCTTCCTTTTCCGCAAATTAAGACAGATGTGCCCTGGACAAGACCGTGAGCCTTGCCTCATATCAATCGATGTGTGGGCACGTTATGCCTAGAGACCAGGTTCTCCAAGCAGGTTAACAATGTGATATGCGAGATAACTCTTCTCGGCATCGGTAACGACAACGTTATAGGTAGACGCCAAGTGGGCGGCTATGGCGTCCGCGCACGAGAACGCGCACGGATACTTAGTTTCATCGATTCGGAACAGCGCGTCGCCATTGACCTGCCCCGCCGCGGGATCGAGCGCTCGCTGCGCAAAAAACTGCAGATGGCGAACGAAACGCTCGTACGGCAACGAGGTGACGTCAAGGGTCGTGACATAGTGCTCGGAAACAATCGCGAGTACGTCGCGAACAAGCTGGACCGAAACAATCAGGCGGTCAGAGCGTTGCGGCATGGTGGCGTTGACGATATGCAGCGTAATAAAACCCTGCTCTTCTTCGCTCATCTGGATGCCCATATACTCCTTGATAATCTGCAGCGCACGGCCCGCAAGCGCGTACTCCTTGCGATAGAACTGCTGGATCTCGAGCAGCAACGGGTTCTCGCACGGAATGCCCTTACGCTCGCGATCAAGGGCGAGGCTTATATGATCTGCGAGAGCGATGAGAATCTTGTCATTGATATCAACATTGAGCTCTCGACGAAGCATCTGAACAATGTCTTCGGAAATCACGAGGTTGACGGTGGGGATGGACTCCAAAAGATGTGCCAAGCGGTCAATCGTACGCGAATCCTGAGAAGTGCCCTCCTGCAGCGCATAGGTCTTTTCGACCGATGCCGCATCGATAGCGTCGCCGGCATGGCGGCCAAAGCAGAGGCCTCGGCCGATGACGATGAGCTCGGAGCCATCGTCCGAAGTGACCATTGCGACGTTGTTGTTAAAAACTCGCTTGATAACCACGGTACCCACCACAAGAATTTACTCGGAAAGCCAGACGACAGGCTCTTTAACAGCAACAGGGCCGGAAGCATGCTCACGAAGAGTCGAGTTCTCCGAGCGCTCGCACACGATAACGAAGACCGTGGGATCGAAGCCGGCGGCGCGGACCGCGTCGAAATCGACCTCGACGAGGGGCTGGCCCGCGTCGACATGGTCACCCTGGGCAACAAGCGCATGGAAGCCCTTGCCCTCAAGTTTAACAGTGTCGATTCCGATATGCAGCATCACCTGAGCAGAGCTGTCGTCGGACATGATGCCCAGCGCGTGCTCAGTCGGAAACAGCGCCGCAACGGTGCCGGAAACAGGAGCGCACACCGTTCCCTCTTGGGGAACCACGGCAACGCCATCGCCCACGGCGCGGCTGCTAAAAGCGGGGTCATTGGTTTTTTCTAGATGAACAAGCTCGCCGGAAACGGGAGCGAGGATTTCGAACTCGGAAGCCGCAGTCTTCTGCTCATCCGAACCGCCCATCAGGCGAGAAAAGAAACCCATGGTGGCATGTCCCTTCATAAATATAGCCCAACCAAAATCAAGCGAATGCATCCATAGAGACACACCCGTTCAAAGACTTTGGTTAGGCCCACGTCCGAGGGACTCGGTAACCTTCCGCATTTCTTTTTACGGGAGCTATTGTAGACAAGCCCAAAGCCAGAACAATCATTATGACCGGTGAGCGGTATTTTTTCTTCGATAAACGGTATTTAAGCGGCACTTAGGGACGTTCCTTTTCTGCCGGCACCCAGGGGCGCTCCTCACTCTGGTGCATTGGGGACAGGTTAATTTGCACCAGGTTGGTGCAGATTAACCTGGCCCCATTGCACCAATTTCGTATGCGCTAGACAAAGAGCTCGCATTCCTTCCGCACGACGCAAACCTTGCTCAGCATCTGAGAGACAGCGGATAGCTTGTTGGGATCAAGCTTACGAGCGCCTCGCGGGCATACGGCAATGCAGCGCATGCAGGAGATGCACGCCTCGCCAGCTGCTCGTTTGGGGTCACCCTTGTCGATAGCACAAACGGGGCACGCCGCGGCGCATGCACCGCAGGAGACGCAATCCTCTGTTGCCTCAGGTGCCATGCGGTGACCTCTGGCTTGTTTATAAGGACGATTGCCGGGAATAGAGGGCTCGGATGTATCCTCAGCCAACAGCTTTTGCTGAATTTGCTGCGCAAACTCTGCGAGCTGCGCCGCATCCTGCGCATCCGGACGACCGGCAGCAAACTGTCGCGCAATGGAATGTTCTGCAATGGCTGCAACTGCCGCGATTACCCGGAATCCCGCATGCTTCGCAACGTCCTCCAGCTCTACGAGCGTGTCCTCAAACGCGCGGTTTCCGTAGACGCACACCAGAACGGCCCGCGCTCCGTTGCCGTGAACCATGTTCAGTCGGTCGACCGCCACGGCAGGGACTCTGCCGGCATACGCTGGCACGGAGATAACAGCCACGTCGTCCTTCGTCATCGAGACCTCGTGGAAATCCAACCCGCTATCGGTCAGATCGACG
Organism: uncultured Collinsella sp.; assembly: GCA_900555355.1. Classification (GTDB taxonomy): domain Bacteria; phylum Actinomycetota; class Coriobacteriia; order Coriobacteriales; family Coriobacteriaceae; genus Collinsella. Next base: position 877 of record USKV01000062.1, on the reverse strand, counting down.
GTAACGGTCTTTTTGTCCAGCGCTCCAGCCACAAGGCCAGACACCTTCTGCGTTCCACCCGTCGGACTAAACACAATTTCGAACATGCTCATCGAACATCCTCCCCTACGCTTGGTAACACACCAAGCCGCCCGCATGCTTAGACAGAGTATACGGCGCGCGGGGACACCCCGGTTTAGCGCAAAGGGGTCAGGTTTGTTTCCACCAACCTGGTGCAGATTAACCTGACCCCTTTGCACCAAACTATGCTGTCTGCCTCATCGATTTGCATAATTTCCGTTACAGATTGCATATATTTACGTGATACCGCTGTGTTCTCCTGAGGTACCCCATCCCGGACCGTGCAAAAAACGGAGTATTCTGCAACGCGCTCGTGCCAACACCGCCGCGAGCGGGCAAAACTGTAGGGCGCTGCATCATTTTGGGTTCCGCTATAACGAGAATGACACACCTTTGCACCGGAAAACGGAAAAGTCTGACTCAAAACACTCGCTAGGGATATCCGAAGGCCACCGCTGGTGACGTCGAATCGTATGCAGGCAACTCGATCTGCAGAATACTCCAAAAAATGCACGGCGGGTCGGCTACCACCCTGTCGGAAGGCTGGTTTCGCTACGATCGAGCGTCCGGCTGGGTGCTGCGCGGGCTCGATGTGACGTTTTCGGCCGGCGCGGTGCATGCGGTCGTGGGCGGAAACGGCTGCGGCAAGTCGACGCTTTTGAACGCGCTGACCGGCGCGGGCATTCCCGCGAATAACCGCCTGTTTGACACGCTGGATACGACGACGCGCCTTCTCACGGTGTCCGACACGCTGGATGTCGTGATCTCCGACACGGTCGGCTTTATCCGCAAGCTGCCGCACCAGCTGGTCGAGGCC
>USKV01000061.1 GCA_900555355.1 uncultured Collinsella sp. | reverse complement strand
CGCATGGTTGGGAAATGGTGCGCACCACCGATTTCCGCCCCAGCAAGGAGGGCGACACCACCAAGGCCCAAACCATCGGGCATGTGATTTGCAGCTCCTATCTTGCCCTGACGGGTGCAGATCTCGCTATCGAAAACGCGGGCGGCATCCGCGGCGGCATCGCGGCGGGCAACGTGACCGCCGGCAACGTCATCGCCATCTCGCCCTACGGCAACACCGTGGAGACCTGGACCATGACCGGCGCGGACTTCCTCGCAGCGCTCGAGCACTCGCTACAAATCAGCGACGAGTGCAATCACAGCTACGAGCTTCAGCAAGCCTACGTGGCAGCCGGCCATACCGAGCAGGAGGCGCAAGACAAGTACAAGTGGCGCGATGACTCTGGCAGCGTTCTCTCCTTTGGCGGCATCAACGTGACGATTGATTGGACGCAGCCCGAAGGCAAGCGCATTGTGAGTGCCACACTCACCAAAGACGGCAGCACGCTCGATCCCGCCAAGACCTATACCGTCGCCACCAACAACTACATCATTACCAACACGACCGACTTTCCCACCTTCGCAAACGCCACCAAGCACACCGAGTGGGGCACCTGTGAGGCAGCACTCAGAGCGCTGATTGGGCAGAATGGCTGGGAGAGCAAGATGACCGGGCTCGCCGGCACCATCAGCTTCGGCTCCGCAGCCGTGGATCCCACGCCTACACCGGCCCCGACGCCTAAGCCCTCGCCTAAGACGGACACGACGACCACGAAGGTCATCACCAAAAAGACGACCGGCAAGCTTGCCGCAACGGGAGACCGCACGCTGGCCGTGGTCGTCGCATGCCTCATCGGCGGCATCATCGTCATCATGCTCGGCATTATCTGGAAGCGCCGCCGCTAAGCTACACCGCCGGGCCTTGCAGCCCCGCCGTGCAGACCTTATATCGAGCACAGAAGCCCGTCCGAATTTGATCGGACGGGCTTCTTGGTGGGTATCATGGTTGGACGATCATTAGGAGGTTTTCCCTACATGGAATTGTTTGAACCGATTCTTCATTTCTTTGAGCAACGGTGGGTCCACAACATCATCTGGGCCGTCATCTTGGTAATAGGCACCGCCATCGCCACCAAGGTCGTATCCAAGACCCTGAACCATCTGCTTAACCGAGACGATAACCCGCTACCGGCATCGAGTATCTTCATCAACATCGCGCGCGCCGTCATCTGGATGATCGGCGGCAGCTTTATCCTCGACAACTGTTTTGGCATTAATGCAAACGCCCTCGTCGCCGCTCTTGGCGTCGGCGGCATCGCCATCTCGCTCGGCTTTCAGGACACGCTGTCAAACCTTATCGGTGGCATGCAGGTGACCTTTATGGGCATCATCAAGCCCGGCGACAATATCGAGGTCGGCGGCGTGTCGGGCGTGGTCCAAGACATCACCTGGCGTCATACGACCATCGAGGACGCCTGTGGGCAAACCATCATCGTCCCCAACTCCAACATCTCCAAGAACACGCTCGTGCATTTGATGCCCTTTGGACGCGTGGCCGTGCCCGTTGCCGTAAAGGACACGTCTAAGTGGGCTTCCCTTGACGCGCTGGCAGACGAGCTCACGAGCGCAACCAAAACGGCCGTCTCGCCCATCTCGGGCTTTGACAAAGAGCCCTACGTGCTCTTTAGCGAAATCGGCGACTTTGGCATTAAGGGCAAGATCATCTTTATCGTCAGCGACGACAGCACCACTTTCACCGCTGCCGACGCCTGCATCCGCGCCATCGCCCCCATCATCGCCTAAAACCACCACAAAGGGCCAGGCACCTTTCTGGTGGTTTCGCATCGTGGTACCATGGTTCATATAGTTGTTTAAACGACTAAGGGAGCAACATTATGGAAGAGGCCTATCGTCAAGCACGCAAGCGCGGCGAGCAGGGACGTCGTCGCGCCATCAGCCAAAGCGAGCACCCGTACCTTACGGACCTCGACGGCCTCGTTGCCCAGCTCCCCTTAGGTCAGCGAGAGAATGTCGGCCTGCGGGATATTCCGCTCGAAATGGTCGTCGGCACGGTCACCAAGGGCCGTCAGTCCGCCTTTTCGTGTAACTTTATGCCCCTGCTGCCGTTTGGCACCGAATTCGCCCGCAAGTGGTCCAACCTCTACGACATCCAGGTGACCGAGGGCTATCGCGACCCCATCATCGTCACCGAGTTCATGCATCGGTTCTACGTCCAGGAGGGCAACAAGCGCGTTAGTGTCCTCAAATTCCTGGACGCTCCAACGGTTTCGGCTAGGGTCACCCGTCTCTACCCCGGCAAATGGGATTCTGTCGAAAGTCGCCTGTACGGCGAGTTCTGCGCGTTTTGGCGCGTCTGCCCCCTATACGAGATCGAGTTCTCGCGTGAGGGAAGCTACGAAACGCTCGCGAAGATGCTCGGTCAGAACCTTATCGAAAAATGGCCGCAGAAAAAGGTCGACTACCTGCGCCACACTTTCCTGCTCTTTAAGCGTGCCTACCTTCGCGCAGGCGGCGATCACCTGGACATTACGCCCGCCGACGCCATGCTCGTCTACCTCAATGTGTACAACCAGGACCGCCTGCTGGATACGCCGACGGATATCGTCGTAAACCGCCTGTGCAAGATTTGGCGCGAGTTGGTCATTGCCGGCAAAAGTGATGAGGAGAAGATCGATCTTGTCGAGGCACCGAGCGTCGATGAGAAGGAGTCACCCGCCAAGTCCACCTCCGGCGTGCTCAACTTCTTTATGGGCAAGACCGTCTACTCGGTGGCCAACCCTCTGCGCATCGCCTTTATCCATGAATTCCCCTGTGCATCGTCGAGCTGGGACAGCCTGCACGACCAAGGGCGTCAGTATCTCGATGAGCACTTTGGCGGTATCGTGCGCACAGAGGCGTTCGAGGACTGTCACGATCCGGACATGTTCTACGCCGCCGTGGAAACGGCTGTCAAACATGGAGCAAACGTCATCTTCTCGACCTCGCACCGCCTGATGGAATACACGCTCAGGGCTGCCGTTGAGTATCCCCGGGTTCGGTTCCTCAACTGCTCTATCGGCCTTCCCCATCAAAGCGTCCGTTCGTACTTTGGCAAGATGTACGAGGCCAAGTTTCTGCTGGGCGCCCTTGCGGCCAGCATGGCGGACAACCACCGCATCGGTTACCACGCGTCGGTCTTCGCCTCGGGCGCACTCAGCGAGATCAACGCCTTTGCGATTGGCGCCTCGCTGCTCGACCCGCGCGCGCAAATTATCCTGACCTGGGGTGATGTGCCCGCTGGAGGTCTTGCCGAAGCCATGTGCCGCGAAGGCGTGAGCGTCATGACCGGCGCTGACATGTCAAAGTCGCTCGAAGACCCAACGGCCTACGGACTCCACCGCCTGGTCGATGGCAAGGTTTCCGGCATCGCCATGCCGGTATGGAACTGGGGCCGTTACTACGAGCTCATCGTTCGCAGCCTTCTGCACGGTACGTGGGACGAGACCAGCGATGACAACCAAGTGCGCGCCGTCAACTACTGGTACGGCATGAGCTCAGGCGTTATCGACATTCGCTACGCTCCGGGCCTGCCTTATCAGACGCGCAAGCTTGTTCAGCTCCTCCGCAATGGCATTGTTGAGGGATCCATCAACCCCTTTGGCGGCGAGCTCCACAGCCAGAACGGCGTGGTACAGATCGAAGGCTTCCCTCCGCTGCCGAGCACGCAGATTGTCGAGATGAATTGGCTGGCGGACAACGTGGTGGGCACCATTCCGCAGCTCGACGATGAGCCGAAAGTCCCTGCCCTATGAAAATCCTTGCCATAGCCGATACCGAAGAACGATGCCTATGGGAGTGCTTTCGCAAGGTGCGCTTTGAAGGTGTCGACCTGATTTTGTCCGCTGGCGATCTGGACCCGGACTATCTTGAGTTTTTGGTCACGGTCATCAACAAACCGCTCATCTACGTGCGCGGCAATCACGATGACCGCTACGCACGTCATGCACCGGGCGGCTGTATCTGCGTCGAAGACACCGTGTACGTGTATCGAGGCGTCCGCATTGCGGGGCTTGGCGGCTCCATGCGCTACCGAGACGGTGCCAACATGTATAGCGAGCGCGAGATGGCCAAGCGCGTGCGCAAGCTGTCGCGTAAAATCAGGATGGTCGGCGGCTGCGACATCTTGCTCACCCATGCACCCGCCGCCGGTGTGGGCGATCTGGATGATCTGCCACATCGAGGATTCGAATGCTTTAACACAGCGCTCGAGACCTGGAATCCCGACTATATGGTGCACGGGCATGTGCACCAATGCTATGGTCGCGACTTTCAACGTGAGCGTCAGCATGCATGCGGGACAACGATCATCAATGCCTGCGGCTATACGCAGTTTGAGCTCGACCAGACGCACTACCCCATCCGCGGCTGGCAAGCAGCTTGGCTCAACTCACAAACCATGCGCCGCGAGCTCAAACGCCACGAAGCCATCGAGTCTTCAACAGCCAGAACACCCTGGTAACCACCACAAAGGGGACACTGTCCCCTTTGTGGTGCTTTTGACGCGATAGCAAGAAACCCGGTCCTGCACAAGGCAGAACCGGGTTTCTTTAGCAATGCTTGCTGTACTCAGGCAGTAACTAGCAGTTACTCAGCCAGGAAGTCACGCTGGACAGCGGGATCGACCTTGACGCCAGGGCCCATGGTGGAAGACACGGAGATGGACTTGACGTACTTGCCCTTAGCGGAAGAGGGCTTGACGCGCAGGATCTCGGTGTACAGGGCAGCATAGTTCTCGACGAGCTGCTGCTCAGAGAAAGACTTCTTGCCCAGGGGCACGTGGCAGATGCCGTAACGGTCGGCGCGGTACTCAACGCGGCCGGCCTTGAGCTCGGAGACCATCTTGGCGACGTCCATGGTCACGGTGCCGAGCTTGGGGTTCGGCATGAGGCCACGGGGACCAAGGATCTTACCGATGCGGCCAACCTTGGCCATCATGTTCGGCGTAGCGATAGCGGCGTCGAAGTTGATCTCGCCCTTCTGAATCTGGGCGACGAGCTCGTCGGAACCGATGATGTCGGCTCCGGCAGCCTCGGCCTCGCGGGCCTTCTCGCCCTCGGCGAAGACGGCAACACGAACGGTCTTGCCGGTGCCGTGGGGCAGGGAGATGGAACCACGGATGTTCTGGTCAGCCTTACGAGTATCGATGCCCAGACGGAAATGGGCCTCGACGGTCTCGTCGAACTTGGCGGTGTCGAGCTCCTTGATGAGCTTGGCAGCCTGAAGGGGGGTGTAGAGCGTGGCGCGGTCGATCTTCTCGGCAGCGGCGTTATAGCTCTTACCATGCTTAGCCATGTGCATTACCTCCTGTGGTTAAACGGGCGTGGGCCCTCCCACATCGTATCGTGTGCCCTATTGCACACATTTAACGGGCGCCCCGGTCGGAGCACCCGTCGTTACCATAAGAAATCGCTACTCAGCGATGGTGACGCCCATGGAACGGGCGGTACCGGCGATGATCTTCTTGGCGGCGTCAATGTCGTTGGCATTGAGGTCCGGCATCTTGATCTCGGCGATCTTGGTGAGCTGCTCCTGGGAGAGCTGACCAACCTTGTCGGCCTGGGGCTTAGCGGAACCAGACTTGAGGTTCAGCTCCTTCTTGATGAGGTGAGCCGCCGGCGGGGTCTTGGTGATGAAGGAGAAGGACTTATCCTCGTAGACAGAGATCTCAACGGGGATGATGTCGCCCTTCTTGTCCTGCGTCTCGGCGTTAAAGGCCTGGCAGAACTGCATGATGTTCACGCCAGCAGCGCCCAGGGCGGGGCCGACGGGAGGAGCGGGGTTAGCTGCACCAGCAGGAATCTGGAGCTTAATGACGTTGGCAACCTTCTTCTCAGCCATGGTCATTCCTTTCGAATCACGAGTGTGAAGTACTTGCTATATCGTAAGCACGCACGTGTTAGAAGCAATCCTGAGATGAGCAGTCACAGAAGAAGCACGCTCGCGCGAACGGACGAAAACTTAAGCGATGACAGCGACCTGATTAAAGTCGAGCTCGACCGGCGTCTCGCGGCCAAAGATCATCAGCGTAACCTTGAGCTTGCCAGCCTCCGTGTTAACCTCGGAGACCTTGCCATCAAAGTCGGTAAGCGGGCCATCGGTGACGCGGACGGACGTGCCGACCTGAATATCAACCGAGGTGCGCTTGGGCGAATCGCCCTTACCGGGACGACGAGTCATCTTATTGTACTCATCGCGGGAAAGCGGTGCGGGCTTACCGTTGCCGCCCAGGAAACCGGTGACGCCAGGCGTGTTACGAACACACGTCCAAGCATCGTCATCCATCTCCATGCGGACCAGGACATAACCCGGGAAAATCTTGGAATCCTTGGTCTCGCGCTTGCCACCCTCTTTAATCTCGGTGACGCGCTCCATAGGAATCTCGATATCAAAGATACGGTCCTGCATGCCCATGGTCTCGATGCGATGCTCGAGATCGGACTTAACGCGGTTCTCGTATCCAGAGTAAGTGTGAACGACGTACCAACGCTTAGACATGGTTTAGCCCCTCAATCCAGAGAACAGAGCAAGAGCCTCGCCAAAGCCAGCATCGAGCAGAGCGATGACGACGCCGACGACGATCAGAGAAGCGCAAACGACGACCGAGTAGTTCACGAGCTCCTTCTTATCGGGCCACGTGACACGCTTCATCTCGGACTTGACCGAAGCGAAATACTTCTTGGTGCGGGCGAAGAAACCAGGCTTCTCATTCTTCTTGGACTTCGCAGCCTTCTCGTTCTTCTTGGCAACGGCCTTCTTGGCCTCAACCTTGGAGTTGGCGGCAGCGTTGTTGGCAGGCGCCTGCTGCTGAGCCTTCTTCTTGTTCTTCTTGTTGGCCATTTGGGTTACCTCCGCGCAATGCGCTTATACATGAGTAAACCGTAAGCCCCCAATTGGGAGCTTACGGAATAATGACTGGCACGCCAGGAAGGACTCGAACCCTCAACACTCGGTTTTGGAGACCGATGCTCTACCAATTGAACTACTGGCGTATGTGACTAGAGACTAGCGAGTCTCTTTGTGCAGCGTGTGGTGACGGCACCAGGGGCAATACTTCTTGATCTCCATACGATCAGGCATGGTCGACTTGTTCTTGGTGGTCGTATAGTTGCGGCGCTTGCACTCAGTGCACGCAAGAGTAACTAGAGTACGCATGTATCCTGAACCTTTCATTTCCGCCCCGTACGGGCACGAGTTGTTACTTTATCAGCTCCACGTAAGTGCTGTCAATGAAAACCTCGAGTCAATTGGTTCTCGGTGGATCCATTCATATTTGGAACACATCAATGGAGCCAACGAGATCTAATCGACGGTGCACCCAGGACCATAATCGATCCTCTCGACACCAGCAACGGCTCAATATCCATTGCAGAAAAGAACCCGGCACCCATATAAGTGCCGGGTTCTCTAAGTCAGCTATATCAAAGAGCTAATTTACTCAATGATCGTGGAGACGATGCCCGAACCAACGGTGTGACCACCCTCGCGGATAGCGAAGCGCAGGCCCTCCTCCATGGCGATCGGGTGGATGAGGTCGCCCTCGATGGTGATGTGGTCACCAGGCATAGCCATCTCGGTGCCCTCGGGGAGCTTGACCGTACCGGTAACGTCGGTGGTACGGAAGTAGAACTGAGGACGATAACCATCGAAGAACGGGGTGTGACGGCCGCCCTCGTCCTTGGTCA
>USKV01000060.1 GCA_900555355.1 uncultured Collinsella sp. | reverse complement strand
GCGGCCGGCCATCCGGAGTATGCCGGCGGCCACGAGTGCCTTGAGGAGTGCCGCGGGGACCGCGGCGTCGATGGCGATGTTGCCGTGCCCGCGGCACCACTCGGCCGCAGCCGGCACGTTCGCCGTGAGCACGCCCCACTCGGCCATGTAGCCGTCGGAGCGCGGGTCCGTGGCGTCGAGGAGGAGGACGGCGAGGCCGCCGCCCACGTACTCCCCGGCCACGAGGGCGAGGCGGACCGCCTCGCCCATGGAGTCGAACTCGACCGTGACCATGCGGCTACCTCCTCCTGACGGCGCTGAGCGGCTTCGGGGAGAAGTGCTCGTCGCGCTCGACGGCGGCGAACCCCATCTGGCGGTTCAGCTCCTCCATCTCCTTGATGCTGAAGTAGCCGAGCTCGTCGTCGTAGCCCTCGACGAGGCCGAACGCCTCGTCCGTGCCGTCGAACTCGAGCAGCCACCAGTCCCATCCGTTCATGCACGAGAAGTAGTGGGCATAGACCGTGGGGTCCTCTGCTCCGTCCTGCTCGTAGAGCCTTGGAGCCGTCTTGGCGATTTCCCTCGTCATCAGCTGCTGCATCTCTTCCTCCGTTCCGGGCACCCTGCCCTCAACATCTCGCCCCTGCGGGCAAAGCCGAATGGCGACGCCGCGCGTCGTCGTCGGCTTTGCTCCCTGCAAAGCCGCACCGGAGCGAAGGCGGGTCAAGGGAGGTCCATGACGACCTCCACCAACCGGAGCGGAGCGGAGGTTTGTGCGGGGTCTCATGGGCCCCCTTGACGCGGCGTAGCGGAGGTGCCACCCGGCCGCGGAGCCGTGGCCATACGGCGGCGCATGCCGGATACCGGCGGCAGCAAAAGGGCCCGCCGGCGGCGGGCCCGAAGGGGAGAATATGGATTACGCATCGTTTCCGGAAAGGGGCATCCATGACAGAAGCCGAGCAGAACCAGATCTTCGATATCAGCTACGAGATGCGCGGGCTCGCGGCGACGCTCCTCGCGGCATCCCGCGGCGACCTACAGGATCCGGACAGAATCGTCGAATATGCCGCAGGCCAAATCGACCGATTTGCCGACAATCTCGCGTCATGCATTACAGGAAAACCTTTCGACTCCGACGAGCGCCTTGATGGCCTTACGCCTAGCGGACGTTTTTGACGTTTGGCGGTTACTCCGTGACATGATAAAAGACCCCCAAGTAGCCCGGAAAGCACGCAAAGAGGTCTTAAAGCGAAAGGGCACCGCGTATGCGTTGCCCGCCGCTTCGCATTGTAGCCGATTGCTTGAGCGATTTTGATATGCAGCATTTTGACCCTGACGAGCGCTCGTCACTTTTTTGAACGGGACATTCGGAGGACAGAGGCCTTTTGACGTACGACGTTTACGTTCCGGCGACGGGTCTACACCCCCACGTCGTTCTTGGTGAGGGTGTTGTCGAACGCCCAGACCCACCAGCGCAGGTGGTCCTCAGCCCCGTGGATGTCGTCCTCCTCGTGGTAGTGCTCGAGCATGAGCTGGGTGCGCCACTGGCCGAAGCGAACGGTGTAGGTGGCCGTCTGGGCGTTCTGCACGATAGCCCCGAAGGGCTCGATCTCGAGGATTTGATCGATGGTGAAGCAGCGCCCGTCCGGCCAGCAGACGCGGATGGGGACCATGGTCCCGTCGGCGTTTGCGCGGGCGTAGACGTCGACGTACTGCTTGTGGACGCGCCGACCTGGCCTGTCGCCGCGGGCGCGCACCGTGATGCCGCCGCCGAAGTCCTTGGTGTGAACTGTCACGCGGGCGTCACCGCCATGCCGCTGCCACGCTCGACGAACCAGTCGCCGTGCTCCCACCAGACCGTCTTGCGCTGCTTTGCGATGCAGACGTCGTAGCGCACGCAGAGATTGCCGAAGAGGGCGCGGCCGAACTCGGAGCGGAAGTAGATGGACTCGACCTGCCAGGAGCGGCCGTCGGGCCAGTGGATGGTGACCGGGTCGGACGGGCCACGGTCGGGGTCGTCGGTCCCGTTGACGTCCACCGGGATGTAGATGCGGCGGTCCTCCGTGGGGATGCCGCAGGTGCCCGCGAGGGAGTGCTTCTTCATGATCATATGCCTTACCTCCCGTACACGTGTTCGTGTTTTGCTTCTACCAGTATCGGCCGGGCGTTTGGTTTTGTAAAGCGAACATGGTGTGGGGGTTGCGTGGTTGTGTCTGGCCGGGGTGGTAAAAGGGCGAGTGCTTGCGTTGGTCTATCATCTGATGCCAATACGAGCGAATGGGAGCCATCTTGTTTACTTACTATCATGTCGATAAATGGGGAAATCTCGTCGCCGTCGATCTGCTTCCCTACATCGTTGCGGCCGTTGTCTCGATTGTTCTCATCTGCTGTGTCGTCTCTCTGGTGCGAAGAGTCCTGGCGAATCCCTTTCACTACCCATACTTCGTCGAGCGGTTCGATGTCTCCGGCAGGCGCAACGTGAAGATCGACGACCTGATAGATCGCTTTATGCTCGAGCCCGCCAACTGGGAAAAGATAGTCGCGGAGCGCTCCTACATCCAGGAGTGGAAGGCACAGCAGGAGGAATACCTGAAGACCTGCAGCCTGCGGAAGCGCCGGGAGCGGCAATACGCCGAGACACTCGACGACGCGCACGCGTTCCAGTTTGTCACGTGCCGTGAGCAGACACGCTACAGGCAGAGGAACTACGTGAAGACGTCCTACAAGGTGTCCGTGGACGATAGCGTGATGGCCGTGAGCTGGGACTGGGTTGTGAACAGGCGAAACCGCCTCGCCGCCATTAACGACGAAGCGACGCTCAGGGATTACCATGCTCGCAACCAGCGGAAGCTGATGACTAAACAGCTGCGCGAGCAGATAGCGCGAAGGGACAACTACACCTGCCAGATGTGCGGGAAGTACATGCCCGATGGTGTTGGATTGCACATCGACCATATCGTGCCGGTCGCTAGGGGCGGTAAAACCGTGCCGTCTAATCTGCAGGTGCTCTGCTCGAAGTGCAACGGGCGGAAGGGCGCGAGGTAGCCGCTTGCTCGCTATTCTTCGAAGAAGTCCGTGTCCACGGCCTTGATTTCGTAAACCTGCCTTGTGCTCACGCCGACACCGTAGTCGATCATGAGGCCGGCGAGCGCGGGGCCGTCGACGAGCACGACCGTCTGGCCGAGTAGACCTTCTGCATAGCGTCGTGCCTCCTTCGAGAACCGGGCAGTTGTGATAACCATCCGTCCCGCGGCGACACGCTATCGGGCGATGTTCATCAACCCCAATATGCAACGTCGCTATCCGCGAATCATGAATCCCCTTCAGCTGTTACTTCACCTTCCATGCGGCGGGCCAGTCGGCAGGCTGGGTCTTCTCGTTCAAGGCGGGCAGCTCGTTAACAATAGCGATCGTCTCCATCGACACAGTCACGACGCGCTCGACCAGGTCGACGATATAGCGCGGATCGTCGCTGTAGTCGTTGGGATCGTTGATGATACCCGAGGCCTTGTCCTTGCGGACCTGATAGCGATCCATGAGCCAACCGATGGCCGAGCGCCCATTGACGACGTACTCGTATGCCTCCAGTGGGATGCCGCGCAGCGTCATGCTCTCGGCGACCTTGAGGACGGTCATGTCCTGGCCCTTGGGATGCTCTTCGTCCTTCTTGCACTTGCCGAACGTCATCTTGACCGTACGACCGGGGTTCGCCGAGTCGCCGTCCTCGACGATCGATGCCCATGGGTCAATCGTCTCGTAATCGAGATGAAGATGGGCGAGTTTTCGACCCGCCTCCGAGAACCTAGCAAAGTCCGCGGCGAGCGGGATGCGCGGCAACTCTTTCTTGAGATTCGATTCGAAGCGTTTGCGGTACTCGGGAGAATGCAGGATGCCGTAGACGTAGTAGAAAATATCGGTCTTGTTGAGCTCAATACCGCCATCCTTCTTGTAGCGCTTCGGAAACGCATGCGGATAAACCTCACGAAAGACTTTGAGAGTCTCGTCCGTGATGGCGTCATGGCGTGAATAACTCTTCTCGGTATGGGTTGCACCGTCGCCGAACAGCGATGTCTGTCCACCAGGAGCCACATAGTCGTTTTCGTCAAATAGGGTCGTACCCGTCTGCTCCTCCTCATACCAGTAGAGAGGAAAGCACTGAGAATCTCCGACGAAATGCAAGTCGGGCAGATTACTTGTCACCATTGCGCTCATAGCCGAGCCGCCGGTATACACGATACATAGGTTTTCAAGGCAACGGAGAGAGCCCTGCTGGTAGGTCATTTCGGCCCCGCCTTTTCCCGTTATCTTTGAGAGGATATTGGGCTGCTGGTAGGTCCTTTCGGCCTTTTCCCTCCCGCTTGCCGCGAGAGGGAAAAGGCGGGGCTGCTGGTAGGTCATTTCGTTCATCACACGGTCGTAGTAAACCCATTGCTTGCAGAACGGCCTATACGACCCCATTACGACCTCGTCACGGTTATAGACTAGCCGCTCTCCCTTCCTGGCAGCATCCTCCATGCGCCGTGTCCAGCTGAAGCGGATCGGATCATATTCAATTGCACGTCCCTCGCTCTTTGCAGCTTGAATCTCAGCGTCCATGTTCGTTAGCAGACGCTCCATTTGCCCCTGTACTCTCGAACGCGAGAATCCCCACGCCCAAGGGTCGCGCTGCGTTTTAAGGCCCGCAGACCAGATGGTAAACATGCCGTAGGGAGGCTTTCTCTTCGTTATTCCTAGCGGCGCAAATTCATAGAACGAATCGTCGCGCTGGTTCAGCCAGTCGCCATATTTATCGGGTTCAATCGTTTGCCAATCAATATCACCATTGATTGCAAAATCTCGGATCAGCCTAAGCTTGTCCTCACGACTCAGATAGTCGCCGATATCGTGATAGTGAACAACCCCATGCTCTTTTGAGTCCGGGTTCTTAACCAACATAGCTATAGCGACGCCGATCTTAGCGCCGGCATCAAACACCTTACCGCCCTCACGCTTCCAGTCGGAAGTGTTCTGATTCCCCTTAAGGTTGAAGACGTAGATGCTGTTGAATTCTTCCACGAGCGATCGGCGGAACCCGTTGGAGGAAGATCCGTCAACCCATCCGCCGTTGCTTACGAAGCAGACAATGCCCCTCTCTTCGATTCGGTCGCTCGCCCACCTGAAGGCGCGGAAGTACGAATCGTAAAGCGAGTTCTTATTTGTCGCAGTCGTTTTCGCGACATACGTCTGCGCGATGCGGCTGTCGAGCGTCGGATACTTCTCATTCTGGTTATTGTCGTTGGCGCTCGTCTGGCCTACCGAGTAGGGCGGGTTGCCCACAATCACCCGGATCGGGAGCGCGTTCTGGATGCGCACGCGATCCGTGTTGCCATAGAACACCTCGTCATCGAGGGTGTTCGATTCCTCGGTCATCTGGAACGTATCGGTGAGCACCGCACCCTCGAACGGCTGATAGTCGCCGCCTATGCGGGCATGGTAGGCGTACTCGATATTCACCGTCATGATGTAGTACGCGAGCAACAGGATCTCGTTGGAGTGAATCTCGCGAGTGTACTTGCGCTTGAGTTTCTCGTCGGGGATGAGGTCGCTCTCGATGAGGTGCGCCATGAACGAGCCCGTGCCCGCGAAGGGGTCCAGGATGTGCACGCGGTCGTCGGCAAGCGACTGACCGAACTCGCGCTTGAGAACGCGGTCGGTCTCGCGGAGGATGTAGTCGATGATCTCGGTCGGAGTGTAGACGACGCCCATCTTGTCCGAGGTCGCCTTGAACGCGACCTTGAAGAACTTCTCGTAGAGGTCGCGGATGAGCTGCTGACGCGCCGCATCCGACTGGATGGCGGCAGCGCGGCGGCGCACGCTCGCATACACGTCATCGAGGACCTCGGAATCCGATGCCTCCTCAATCTTATGCTCTTCGAGTACGCCCAGGAAACGTTCGATGGCGACGGACACGGGGTTCGACTTCGCAAACTCGAAGTCTCCGAACAGGGCGTCGAACACCGGGACGGTGATGATGTGCTGGGCGATCATCTCGACCGCATCCTGCTCGGTGATGCTGGGGTTTAGCGAGTCCTGAAGGCCGTGCAGGAACGTCTTGAAGCTACCGGACACCTCGTCGTTCTCGCGGACGAGTTTGCCGATGCGCTCGATGTGGCGCTGGGCGATCTTCGCCACGTCCTCGGCCCACTCGTCCCAGTAGATACGCGTGCCGCACTTCTTGACCAGCGTGGTCTTGACGGCCTTCTCCCAGCGCTCGACCGGGAAGAACGTGAGCCTCATCTGCACGCCCTGCGTGATCTCCGCCGCCTTCTGGCTCTCCTCCTCCTGCTTGAGCTTGAGGTCGCCGGCGTCCCACCCCTTCTGGTTGGCAGATCCGGCAACCTTGTTCTTCTCGGCCTCCTGCTGGAGGGCGAGCGCGTTGACCTTGGCCTCGATTCGCTCGTCGTGCGAGCGGAGGGCCTGGAGGATGCTCCAGACGTTCGCGAACACCTTGCTGTCGTCGAGCGCCTCCTCCGGCGTCATGCCGGCGGGGACGAAAATGGGCAGGATGATATAGCCGAAGTCCTTGCCCTCGGCGCGCCTCATGACGCGGCCGACGGCCTGGACGACGTCAACGGTCGAGTTCTTGGCATTGAAGAAGATGACGGCGTCGAGGTTGGGCACGTCGATGCCCTCGGCGAGGCAGCGCGCGTTGGTGAGGATGCGGCACTCGTCCTCGGCGACGTCCCCTCCGAGCCAGGTGATGTTTCTCGTGCGTTGGTCGGACGGCATGTTGCCGTCGACATGGCGCAGCTCGCACTTGAGCGGGAGCTCCTCGTGCTCGTCTTCGGCAAACTTCTCGACGATTTGCGAGAAGGCCTCCGTGATGGTCTTCGATGCATTGATGGTCGAGCAGAAGCCGACGGCGCGGTGCAGCGGCTTGCAGTCGGTCACCATGGTCTCGACGTCATCGACGACGAGCATGCCACCGAGGCCGGTCGCGTCGTCGGGCGCGCCCTCGCCGTGATCGACGAGGCCCTTCCAGCAGCCGATAATCTTGCCGATGTCCGAGGGCTCCAGGCTCATTGCGTTGACGCCCTGGTCGCTCTCCAGGGAGGGCAGGCGGTCCCCGATGGCATCCTCCTGGACGGTGAGGACGACGACCTTGTAGTCGGTGAGCAGCTTCTGCTCCACGGCCTCGCCGAACTTGATCTGGTAGGCGGTGGGGCCGTAGATGGACTCGTCGTCCATGGAGGCGATGGTGTAGTCCTCCTCGGCGCCTTTGCGTTTGGCGGTCTCGCCGTAGATGCGCGGGGTCGCAGTCATGTACAGGCGTTTCTTGGCGGCAACGTTCTCGTTGAAGTGGATCTTCATGAAGGCCGAAGCCTCAGTCTTGGAGACGCCGGGGAGGGCGTTGCCGGTCGTGCGGTGGGCCTCGTCGCACACGACGACATCGAACTCGGGCATGCCGAGCGCCTGCGCGTCATGGATGACGCCGATGGATTGGTAGGTCGAGAAGATGACGACCAGCCCGTCGGGGTTCGAGCGTCTGCAACGCTTGAACGAGCGGTACAGGCTCTCGGGATTCGTCGTTGCGGGATACTCGAATGAATCGAGCGTCATCGGGATGACGTCGTCCTTGCGCGACGCCTTCGAGTCCGAGCAGACGACGAGCGAGGACATGGGCACGCGGCTCTGGCCCATCCACTCGCGCATGGACTGTCCGACAAGGGAGATCGACGGCGCGCAGAAGAGGATCGTGCCGGCGGCGGGGCCG
>USKV01000059.1 GCA_900555355.1 uncultured Collinsella sp. | reverse complement strand
GGGTGTCATGGCCCCCGCCGATTACGACCTCGCTGGCTTTACCGTGGGCGTCGTCGACCGTCCCAAGATGCTCGACCCCGCGAACGTCCGCCCGGGCGATGTGATCCTGGGCCTGCCTTCTACCGGCGTGCACTCCAACGGCTACTCGCTCGTGCGCAAGGTCATTGGCGTTGACGGCATTAAGCCGGGCACGCCCGAGGCCGCTGCTAAGGCGGAGGAGCTGAGCCGTCCGCTCGAGGAGCTCGGCGGTGCTTCGCTGGCAGACGCCCTGCTGGCTCCCACGCGCATCTACGTCAAGCCGATTCTGGAGCTGCTGCGCGGTGGCGCCAACGTTCATGCCATTGCCCACATCACTGGCGGCGGTATTACCGAGAACCTCAACCGCGCGCTCGCCGACGACGTCGACGCTGTGGTCACCCGCAACGGTGCCGAGATGGGCTGGGACGTTCCGCCCGTCATCACCTATGTGTCGCGCCAGGCCGAGCTTGCGCCCAACGAGGCGTGCAAGACCTTCAACATGGGCGTTGGCCTGTGCCTGATCGTCGCCCCCGAGGACGAGGCCGCGGTGACCGAGGCTCTGGTCGCGCTGGGCGAGAAGCCGTTCCGCGTGGGCGAGTGCGTCGAGGGTTCCGGTAAGGTCGTGTACTCCGATGAGCGCTAACGAGCAGATGGCTGATGCCGAGGGCCTGGGCTTTGTGCCCTATACCCGTCCGACCGGTACCGATACGGCTGAGCCGCTCAAGATCGGCGTGCTTATCAGCGGTTCGGGTACCAACCTGCAGGCGCTGATCGATCTGATCGCTGCCGGCAAGCTCAACGCTTCGATTGAGCTTGTGGTGTCGAGCCGTCCTTCGGCCAAGGGCTTGCAGCGTGCCGAGCGTGCGGGCATCCAGACACTCACGCTGTCCAAGGATGTCTACGCCGACCCCATCGCTGCTGACGAGATCATCGCGCATGAGCTGCTTGAGCGCGGCTGCGAATATGTGGTCATGGCCGGCTACATGCGCATGGTGCATACGCCGCTGCTGGCGGCGTTTCCCAACCGCGTGGTCAACTTGCATCCGGCGCTGCTGCCGAGCTTTACCGGTGCCCATGCGATCGACGATGCCTTTGCGCGCGGCGTCAAGGTGACCGGTGTGACCGTGCATTTTGCCAACGAGATCTACGACAACGGCCCCATCATCGCCCAGCGTGCGCTGGCTGTCGAGGAGGGCTGGGACGTCGACACGCTCGAGGAGCACATCCACGCGATCGAACATGTGCTGTATCCCGAGGTCGTGCAAATGCTCGCCGACGGCCGCGTTCACGTGCTGGAGAGCGGCAAGGTCGCAATTGATGCGCCTCGCGGCTAGTGGCGCACAGTACAATTTAGCCGAGTAGTCAGGGTGGTCATTGGCGCCAAGGCGCGCGTGGCCACCCTTTGTTTTGGGTAGTCACCTGCGACGTTCTTTAACGACTGGTCATTCAAGAACGTCGCAGGTGACTAGATGAGAGAGGTGAGCGCATGGCGGATAACGAAGCGCTGTTTACGCCTGAGCTGGTGTTTTTTGATTGGGAGTGTGCGACGCCGGATGAGGCGTTTGCGCGGCTCGAGGGTGAGCTTGCCCCACGCGGCTACATTGCCGAGGGTTGGCTCAACGCCGTCCGCACGCGCGAGGACGCTTATCCCACGGGTCTCGCTATGCCGGCGGCAAACATCGCCATTCCGCATACCGATCCGGGATTTGTGGTCAAGCCCTATATCGCTGTGGTAAAGCCCGCCGCACCTGTGACGTTTAACGCGATGGCGGGCATGGGCGCCCCCGTGCCGGCGCAGATCATCGTCAATCTGGGTATTGCCGAGCCGGGCGGCCAGGTCGAGGCTCTGCAAGCGCTCATGAATATCTTTATGGATGCCGATGCCGCAGCCGATGTACTCGGCCAAACCACGTGCCAAGGCATGGTAGACGCCATCCGCCGCCACTTTTAGGGCCGGCACTTGGGGAGTGTCCCTAACTGCCGGCAGAAAAGGAACGTCCCTAACTGCCAACTGCCAGACTTGTCCCCTTTGCACCAAAATGGTGCAGATTAACCTGTCCCCAATGCACCAAGCGTGCCGCGGGGGCTGCGTTGTGACACAATGGCGTTTGTTCGATTCGTTATGCGAAAGGCCAACTATGGCAAATAAGAAAAAGAACTTCGAGGCCGCGCCGACGCCCGAGCAGCAGGCCCGCGCTGCCTCCAGCTCTCGTAAGAAGCAGCGCAAGACGTACGTGTCTAAGACCGTCAAGATCGTTCTGGTGGTCATCGGCGTGCTGGCGATGCTGCTTTCCGTCTCGGCCATGGCGTGCTCCGGCCTGATGTCACAGACCGAAAGTGCCAGCTCGGGCTATAAGCTTACTGGTGGCGTGGCTGCCACTATCAACGGCACCAACCTCACCGAGGACACCGTGACCAAGCAGATCATGAGCATGCGCACGTCCTACGGCTACACCAAGGACAAGGACTGGGCACAGTATCTGGTCGACAACGACCTCACACCCAAGAAGTACCGCAAGCAGCTCATCGACTCCTATGCGCAGCAGATCCTGCTTCAGCAAGCGCAGAAGGAGAATGGCGTGACCGTCTCGGACGAGGAGGTCGAGAAGGCTTGGAAGGACGCGTGCAAGAGCGCAGGCGGCGCCAAGACTTTTAAGGAGACTCTCAAGACCTACGGCTACACCGAGGACACCTACAAGGATTCGCTCAAGGAGAGCCTGGCGCAGCAGAAGCTCAAGGATGCCGTGGCACCCACCAGCAAGCCCAAGGACAGCGAGATTGTCGATTACATCAATGAGAACCTGTCCAACTACAACGATGCCCGTCGTTCGTCGAATATCCTGATCAAGGTCGATTCTGACGCTTCCGACGAGGACAAAGCTGCCGCCAAGGCCAAGGCGCAGGAGTGCCTGGACAAGATCAACTCCGGCGAGCTGAGCTTTGAGGACGCCGTTGAGCAGTACTCCGAGGACACCGGTTCCAAGGAGAAGAAGGGCGATGTGGGCTGGGATAAGCTCACCACCTTTGTCGACAGCTACCAGACGGCGCTCGAGGGACTCAACAAGGGCGACGTGAGCGAAGTCGTCGAGTCGACCTATGGCTACCACATCATCAAATGCACCGACTACTTCCATGTCGATAATCAGGTTGATGACATCAACCAGGTGCCCAAGGCCATCAAGAAGTATGTCTCCAACGTGGTGAAGACGCAGGCGGCCAGCACCGCGTACAGCGAGTGGCTAGAGCAGTACAAGAAGGATGCCGACATCACCGTTAATCCCATGCCCAAAGACGTGCCATACAACGTCAGTCTGAAGGGCGTCACCAAGAGTTCGACCGACGATTCGTCGACGACTGAGTAATCATGGGGCGGTGCTCGCGCGAGTGCCGCCCACGCTATTAGAGAGGATTTGCAGATGACCAACGAAGAGCTGCAGAAGGAAATGATCGCGGCCATGAAGGCCAAGGACAAGGTTCGCCTGTCCATCATTCGCCAGGTTAAGGCCGAGGTGAAGAATATCGAGGTTAACGAGCGCCGCGATGTGACCGAGGAAGACGTCAACAGCATGATCAAGCGTCTGATTAAGCAGACGAGCGAGACGCTGGAGATGTCCATCAAGGCCGGCACCGACCAGGAGCGTACCGACAACCTGACCGAGCAGGTCAAGATTCTGGAAAGCCTGCTGCCCACGCAGGTTTCGGGCGAGGAGCTCGAGGCCCTGATCGAGCAGGTTATCGCCGAGCTGGGCGCCACGTCCAAGAAGCAGATGGGCCAGGTTATGGGTGCACTCGGCAAGGCCACCGGCGGCAACTTCGATAAGCCGGCCGCGGCAAAGATCGTCGGAGCCAAACTCGCATAGGGGCCTAGCGGTACATAGTTGATGTCGAGGGGGCGTGACCATTGCGGTCGCGCCCCTTTTTTGTTGGCCGATGAAGGGCGCCTTCCCTGGCTGGTCATTGCACTCATTGGGGACAGACTTAAATGAGTGCCCCCGGACACCAAGCTGATTGCCAAAGAGCCCCGTCAAGTTGCGGTGGAATAGTTCTTGTTTTTCGGCTTATGCCGCCCAAACAGGAACTATTTCACCGCAAGTGCAATTTGGGTAGAGATGCGCAACAGAACCGCGCCATTTGGATAAATACGCTTGTGGTTTCTTTAAAGACACCTTAAACGCCGCTGAATATCTTTGGAAAGAAATGCCTGCTCGGTATTATGCTGCTCGTATATAAACGGTAGCAGTCAGGAGACCACGTGCGAAACATCGCATCGCGGGACGAGTATGTGCCGCAGCATGGCAGCAGATATGAGACGAAGGGCACGCCTTCGCGTGGCCTCGCTGACGTTCGCATCCGCGTGACGAAGATTGCCGCCGTTGGGATGCTAACGTTGGCGGTTATTATCCTCGGAATTACCGCCAAAACCTACGCATCGGAGCGAATGGCACATTCAGATGCGTCAACGGTACAGACGCAAAACAAAAAGGTCTCTGACTCTAAAGCCACCGCAAGTCAAACCCTGTCGACAGCGAACCTCAAGACGGGGCTTTCGAAGGCGGACTTTAACGATATTCCCTCAGGCGATACCGTGCAGACCTTCTCACTGGTTGATGACCAGATCCTCGCCCTGGAGGATGAGAACCTCGCCGCACTCCAGAATGCGCTTGACCAGGCGCAGGAGCTGGGCGATGTGGGCGTGGTGTTTTACGATTTGTCGAGCGGCAAGGGCGTGACGTATAACGCCGATGTCGAGGTTTACGGCGCGAGTAGCTACAAGGCACTCTATGCGTTGTACATCTGCGAATCCCTGGTCGAGACGGGCCAGGTCTCACTCGATGATGCCCTTGGCACCTATGGTGGCTATAACATGGGCTGGCAGACGGTGCGCGACCTAATCGAGGCCGCGGTCGTTAATTCGGACAACGATTCGTTTATTGCGTTACGTGCGGCATTTGACCGTGTCGGTTACGAGGATTGGATTGTCGGTCTTGGCATCGGTTACGATACGGCACTGGATCCGATGAGTGATTTTCCGACCTACTGCCCGCGCACTTCTGCGAGGTTATGGCGTGAGATGAGCGAGTATCTGAGCATGGATACCGAGACTTCACAGTGGTTGTCGGGCCTTCTGGCATCAACATTGCGCTCGTTTATTCGCGATGGCATTGCGGACGATCAGGTCTCGGTGCGCAACAAGGCAGGCTGGATTAGCGAGGATGGTTACTATTCGACATGCGATGCAGGCCTCATCGACATCGATGGCCGTACCTATGTCATGAGCGTCATGACATCGATGCCATGGAGTGACCGTTCGAGCGAGGTTACGGCCGCGATTGCAAAGGCTCTGTTTGATACGCGAGCTGCACTGGCTTAGCGTGTTCGTTTGGCGAGGTCAAACAAAATGCTGGTACCATACCTTGGTTGAGAATTTCGTATAGGTTTGGGGAATGGTATGGCTACCATCGCGATTATCGGTGCGCTCGAAAAAGAGATCATGCAGATTAAGGAAGAGCTGAGCGACGTTTGCGAGGCACGGGAGGCGGGCTTGACCGTTGTGAGCGGTGAGCTCGACGGCCTGACAGTTGTCGCCACAACGGCGGGCATGGGCACGGTGAACGCCGCCGCTGCAACACAGCACCTCATTAGCAAGTATGCTCCGCAGGCTGTTGTGTTTTCGGGCATTGCGGGCGGTTTGAACCCCAAGCTCCATATCGACGACGTGGTCATTGGCAAACGCCTACGCTATCTGGATACCGATACCGCGCTTATCGCCGAGTCCGCACCGGGGCTCGAGGAGTTTGGCTCGACGCCCGCGCTGGTCGATATTGCCGCCGACGTGCTTGCTGGACGTGGGTTTGTTGACGCTTCGAAAAATGCAGTCGCTTCGAACGAGGGCACCAAGCAGTTCCTGGTCGGCACGATTGCCACGGGTAACCGCTTTGTGACGGGCGCCACCATGCGCAACGACGCTATCGAGGCGACGCATGCCGATTGTGCCGGCATGGAGGGCGCGGCAATTGCCCATGTCGCAACCAAAAATGGTGTCGATTGCCTGGTGTTGCGCGCTATCAGCGATAATTGTGACGAGGCGTACGATGCAATTTGCGAGCGAGAGTTCGATCTGTTCGAGTACGCGCGTGTCGCAAGTGACATTACGCTCGATATCGTCCGCCGCATTGCCGCTGCGCAATAGCGCGTCTATTTGTAAGAACCTACGACCAAGGAGTGTCCATGGCCGATTCCATTAACTACCAGCTTGCCAAGTTCGTCGCCAGCTATGGCAAGGTTTCGCAGATTCCCGAGTCCACCTGCCCCGAGGTGAGCTTTGTCGGCCGCTCCAACGTGGGCAAGTCGTCGATTATGAACAAGCTATTTGGCCGCAAGAACCTAGTCAAGGTTTCCAGTACGCCGGGCAAGACGAGCAACATCAACTTCTTTGAGGCTGACGACGTGCACTTCGTCGACCTGCCGGGCTATGGTTTCGCCCGTCGTTCCAAGGCCGAGCGCGACCGTTGGGCCGAGCTCATCGGCGACTTCTTCGACTCCGAGCGCAGCTTTAACTTGGTGGTCTCGCTGGTGGACATTCGTCACGACCCCAGCAAGCTCGACCACGACATGATCGACTACCTACAGGGCAACGAGTTCAACTTTATCGTTTGCCTCACCAAAGCCGACAAGCTCAGCCGCACCCAGCAGGCCCGCCAGGCAGCAGCCATCAAAAAGCAGCTCAACGTTCCGGCCGAGAACGTGATCATCACAAGCTCCCAGACCGGCACCGGCATCGATGAGCTTAAGCGCCGCATTGCCGAGGCCTGCCTCTAGTAAGGGCTCTTGGCAAAAGCTTTTGAGCATATCGCCCTAGTGATAGTCAATATTGAACTGTCACTAGGGCGATATCTTGACACCGAGGGAGTCGACATTAGGGATTTGATGGCAGGGAGGGTTGATTTAAATGATCCAAGATTTAACGGATTGTGGGCCGAGCAGGACATACCCCGTCTACTACCTCGAGGATGCAATGAACAACCTCGGCGACTGCTTCGACTATGCCGTGAACGACTATGGAGCGGAAGGGTCCGAGGTCGCTGAACTCTTTTGCCTGAGCGGCGTAGCCCGTGAGTTTGAGCGTGGCAACGCATGGGTCGTATCGGGAAAATCGGGCGTTGAGCTATTCGCGCTTATCGTCGAAAGGTCGGGCTACCAATCAAGGCCGATGCCAAATCGAACCTACCGATTCGAAAAGACACCGGAATATTGGACAGGCTGGATATTGGCATACCTTCAGTGGCGCCTAGGAGAGTCTTTCGAAGACCTGCTGCATGTCGTTCCGTTTGACGCACTGCTCAGTCTGTACTATCCCTGGCACGAAGCCTCGGAGGAACGCGTGGCTCGCCTCGTCTGCGATATGGCGAAAAAAGCGTCCAGGCAAACCAAACTTGCGTTAGCAAGAAAGAAGCTTAAGAAAACCCAACAAGACCTAGCATACGAATCGGGTGTGTCACTCCGCTCAATCCAAATGTACGAGCAGCGCCAGAGAAACATTAATGAAGCTTCGGTAACAAGCGTAAGAGCCATAGCAAAAGCCCTCCACTGCAACATCGAAGATCTCCTAGAGCCAGTCTTCGAATACAAAGAAACCAGTGCAGCCTAAACCAAGCACACAGCCGATGCCCGCCTCTAGGAAGTGCTCCAGCCTAGCAAGAGCCCCTACCAATAAAAAGCCCCTGGCCTCCCCGGCGAGTATACGGGACGGCGACTACAGGTATTCGATCTGGGCGCCCTCGGTGTCGCACGTTAGAATATGCGTCTCACACTTGG
>USKV01000058.1 GCA_900555355.1 uncultured Collinsella sp. | reverse complement strand
GGCAAGTACTCGTGTATGTGGGAGCGTGCGAAAAAACTAGCAGAACTATCTGACAGCCAGAACCGTCATGAAAAGTCGAGCATCACATGGGAGCCGCAAATAGCGCTCGATCGCGCGAAAACCTATTACCGACAGCGCTTGGCGAATGAAAAACCTCAGGGATCGAGCGTCGAGATGAAAGCGCAGTCAGCCGCTCGAAAAGCGTTCTATGCCTATGCGATTGAAGAGGTCGATCGAGCATACATAAAAGATGATGGCGAACGGTTTTCTGCCTATATCCCACTATTGCCGCGTGTCCCAAACGAGGTGCGGCCGACCGAACTTTACACCGATGCCACATGGCCTGTAAGCAACAACGACGGCAGAACATGCCTGCATTATGGAGCCGAATGCCCCGTCTATCAGAAAGGGACTCCGAGTGGGCTGGCATCTGTTGCTGATTATGATGGTCGTGATACATGCGAAGCGTGCGGCTTCGGCGTGGTTGCGCTTGGAAGCGCCCTTATGCCGCCTTCGTCCATCAGAAATGGCTTCGAATACCACTTCAATGAATTCAAAGAGGCTCTGGAAGACTACGTCGAATGCCGCAACAAAGAACTCGAACTTGAGCGTCAGACCGAGGATGAGGCCGACCGTGCGGGCAATGCGTTTGACCAGGCCATTAAAGCGCTTTCCGGCGAGCGCCCGCGTATCGCCCCACCTGGACGCAACGGCGTGGTCGCATTTGCAGTTTCGGGTGATATTACCAGCCCCGATCAACTTAACTCCTCGTTTAACACGGCAGTCAGGCTTGGCGATCGCGGTGCTATCTCTGCCGCGGTGCTGGCGCCCGATGAGGCGACGGCGCAAAACAACGTGCTTTCGCGATTTTTCTCGACATTGAAGGAACGCTCGGGCGGCGTTGCCGGCGTGCTCGACGGCGTCATGGATGTTTGGGGACGGCTGCTCGTGGGATACGGTGATATCCAAGGTTCGGCCGACGAACTTATGGACGAGATGATTAAAGACCTAGGAGGGGGCAGCGGTGCGTTGGGCTCCATTGCATCGTGGCTCGGCGATACCGTTTCGGCGTCCGTGGCGGCGCTGGGTCTGGAACCGTGCGACTTGCGCCTGCGAAAGCCGGTGCTGACCGATTCCGCCAACGTCATTAAGAGCCCGGGGTCTGACATTGCGGGTCTCTCTCAAGCACAAGACAAACTGCGAGGTATTCCGTTGGGCGTGACCGATCCCAAGGCGCTTTGCGAGGCGTTGGAATATCAAGTCGAACGCACCATTAGCGGTACGGTGTTCACGCTTGCGGAGATTCCTCTGCCCGGCGGCGGCTCCATCCCACTCACCGTCGATGTCGCCACGCTGGTTGGCGCTCTGGGCGGTGGGTCGTAATGAGTATTCGCATGCGTCTGCGCGAGGAGCGCGCCCAGGCGACGGTGGAGATGGCAGTGGTTACGCCCGTTTTGCTGGTGCTGGCACTCATCGTGTACAACGTCATGATCTTTGCCGGCGCTGTCGCGCGCTTCGACCGCGTGGTGCCCGACATCGTGCTGGCGCACGCTGTGGCGCCGGGCGGGGAGGGTGACGAGAGTTCCATTGACGCTTCCGCGACCGTTCAAGCTCAGATTCAGGATGCCATGGAGGGATATGACCTACAGGTCGAGGTCTCGAGCGAGCAGGGCACGGCGTCATCGGATGGTGGCCTGCTCTCCCTATCCGGTACGTTTAGGACCTACACCTGCACCATGCACTATGAGCCGTGGCCGACTTCTCTCAGCATCGCTGGCGTTCCGCTGGGGGCGCCGACAACGTTGTCGCACGAGCGCGCGGTGACGGTCGATCCATGGCGTCCGGGGGTGGTCATGTGACCGCGGTCTCGTCCTATATCGCCTACGCGCGGGCGCTCAACAGGTTGGGCTGGACGCCGGCCGAGTTTGTGGTGGCGGAGTCGTTTACCGTGCGTCTGCGCGGCATGCTGGGACGGCGGCCGATTGCCGCCAGCGGACTGCCGCTTGTCATGGCGTTTCCGCGCTGCTCCTCGGTTCACACCTGCTTTATGGCCTATCCCATCGACATCGCCTTTATCGACCGTAGCGGCAACATCCTCGCGTGCTACGAAAACGTACGTCCCTGGCGTATGTGTTCCTGCCCCGGCGCCTGGGCAGCACTCGAGCGCCCTTCAATTATTGTTTCGCCCCCTGTTCTCCAACGCGTGCCGGCTTAAGAATTGGCGACAGTGGACTTTCGTCATACGAAATTGGGTAAGATGGAGGAGAAGATGCATGGATGTTGAGATCCATCCGAACGCCAAAAAACACTTGACGGAAAAGCAGGTGCTTGGTGCCTGGTTCGCGGTTACTGAGTGCATTCGCCGCGAGTCGGAGGACGAGCCGCCGAGATGGTTTGCCATTGGATGGCTTCCAGATGGTCGAAGTGTGGAACTTGTTGCGGTCGAACTAATTCGTGGATGGCTCATTATTCATGCCTTGTCTCCGGTTCAGAAGAAATTCTGGCAAGAGATCGAGCGAGCTCGGCAAAGGGGTCGATGATGGGCAAGACGTATACGGCCGCTAATGGTCAGGTTGTAACGGATGAAATGATTGACGCGTGGTGCGAGTCGTACGAGCGCGGAGAGTTTCCGGATGGCGAACACACCGTTGGTGGAATCGTGCATGGACGGCCCCCGCTCTCAGGTGAGGGGACGGCAACGCTGTCGGTCAAGATTCCTCTGGGAATGAAGGAGGCCATTCGTCGACGGGCGGCTGCCGAGGGGATGACGCCAAGTGAGTTTGCCCGTGCGGCTCTGAGTGAAAAACTTCTTGCTGCCGGCTGATGCCTCTGACGTGCCGATTTATAGAACCGAGGCTGTGCTCAAAAACTTTTTTAAAATTCTCGGTTGACCGGAACGCGTCCTTGGTTATACTAATCAAGCCTTGAAACAAGGCACACCTCAAATGGCTGGGTAGCTCAGTTGGTAGAGCAGAGGACTGAAAATCCTCGTGTCAGGGGTTCGATTCCCTTCCCCGCCACCTTGAATTGACTAGGACCTCTGCAAAGGGGTCCTTTTCTTTTACCGAGGGCTCCTGCGGAAACTGCATCCCGGAATTTGGCCTCAGAGCGGGATGCGTTTTCCGCTTTGAGGCCGCTTGGGAAAGTGTGGACCGGAATCCGGCGTCAGAATGGGACGCGCTTTCCTTTTCCGGTTGAGGCCTCGAACGGAAAACGCATCCCAGTCTCTTGCGAAAAAACGGGGCACGCTTTTCGGCCGCCTACTTCCGGCGCGCGTGTGCATTTCGGCGCGCCATCTCGGGCCCGTCTGCCCGGACATTCCTCCCACTTTTGCGCCACTTTGTAGACCGTTCGGTCGCCTGTCCGCACGCGCGGGTATACTCAAAACAATACTTTTCCTATGCAATACGATGCAGGTTCGACCTGCGCGATTCGAAGGGGGCCGTGATGGAGAGGATTCTCGGCGTTAATCTCTCTGGCTGGTTTATTCCCGAGCCTTGGGTGACCCCGTCGCTATACGCGGCGACCGGTGCATCCAACGCGGCCGAGCTGCAGGAGGCCATGGGCACCGCCGCCTATAACGAGCGCATGCGCCGTCATTACGAGACGTTTGTGAGCGAGGATGATTTCCGTCGCATGGCGCAGATCGGCCTCAACGCCGTGCGTCTGCCGGTGCCCTGGTATGCCTTTGGCTCGCAGGAGTCCGACGCTTCCTACATCTCGGTCGTCGATTATATCGACCGTGCTATTGAGTGGGCCGACAAGTACAACATCCGCGTACTGCTTGATCTGGCGACTGTACCCGGCGGTCAGGGCGATTCCAACGATTCGCCCACCACTCCGGAGGCTGTTGCCGAGTGGCATTCGTCCACCAACGGCCGTCACGTTGCGCTCGATGTGCTCGAGCGCCTGGCCGATCGCTATGGTGAGGCCGAGAGCCTGCTGGGCATCGAGCTGTTGGATACGCCGCAGATGAGCGTACGCAAGAGCCTCTTTACCATGACGGATGGCATTCCGGCGCACTACCTGCGCAACTTCTATCGCGACGCCTACGAGCTCGTCCGTTCGTATATGCCCGAGGATAAGATCGTCGTCTTCTCGTCGTCGGGGCATCCCAACGAGTGGAAGCATTTTATGCGCGGCGCCAAGTACAAGAACGTCTACATGGACCTTCACCTGTACCATTACCGTGACGAGTATGCGCTCGATATCACGAGCCCTCGCGGGCTGGCGACGGCGATTTCGCGTAACAAGCGCGAGCTTAAAGAAGCGATTTCGACTGGGTTCCCCGTGCTGGTGGGCGAATGGTCGGGCGCGGCGATCTTTGCCAACTCGTCGGTTACGCCCGAGGGCCGCAATGCCTACGAGCGCGTGTTTATCGCCAACCAACTGGCTTCGTTTGCACCGGCTGCCGGTTGGTTCTTCCAAACGTGGAAGACCGAGAAGCGCATTGCAGCATGGGACGCCCGCGCGGCGCTCGGTACGCTCGAGCGTGGCATGATTGAATAGGTTGATATGACGCAAAACAGCGCCCATACGGGCAAACTCTATGTGGTCGGCACGCCCATCGGCAACCTGGGCGACCTGTCCCCGCGCGTCGGCGAGGCCTTTGCCGCCGCCGATGCCATCTGCTGCGAAGACACGCGTGTGACCTCAAAGTTGCTGATGCACCTAGGCATCTCCAAGCCGCTTGTTCGTTGCGACGAGAATGTGATCGCCAGCCGCGCCGCCGGCCTGGTCGACCGTCTGCTGGCGGGGGAGACCCTCGCCTTTGCCTCGGACGCCGGTATGCCGAGTGTGTCTGATCCCGGCCAGGCTTTGGTTGAGGCGGCGCGCGAGGCGGACGTGCCTGTCGAGGTTATTCCCGGCCCCTCTGCTTGCGTCACGGCGCTCGTATCGTCCGGTATTCCCTGCGAGCATTTCTTCTTCGAAGGCTTTTTGGGCCGCAAGCACGGCGACCGCGTGCGCCGACTGCAGCGCCTTGCCGTCGTCCCCGGCGCGCTCATCTTCTACGAGTCTCCACATCGCATCGTCGCGACGCTCGAGGCCGTGGCAGAGGTTTTTCCCCAGCGTGAGGTTGCCGTCTGCCGCGAGCTCACCAAGCTGCACGAGGAAGTCTTGCGCGGGCCCGCTGCCCAGCTTGCTGAGGAGCTGCGTGCTCGCGGCGAGGTGAAGGGCGAGATTGCGCTGGTCATCGCGCCGCCGAGCGAGGATGAGGAGGCCGGTATCGTGCCGGTTGGCGCCGCGGCAGCGGATCCCGACGAGGCCCTGCGCGAGGATATCCGCGCCGCGCTCGAGGAGGGGGAGCCCGCCTCCGCGGTGGCAAAGCGCCTGTCACAGAAGTACTCGCGCCGCAAGCGCGATGTCTATGCCATGGTGCTCGATATGCAATAGATGGAGGATATCCAGCCCTTGCGCTAGAATCATCCTCTGTATGCAACGTTTTTCTGGAGGACAAACCCCATGGATCAAAGCAAGCCTTCGTTCTTTATCACGACGCCCATCTACTACGTCAACGCCGATCCGCACCTGGGCACGGCTTATTCCACCATCATCGCCGACGTTCAGGCTCGCTATCGCCGCTCCGCCGGCTATAACGTCAAGTTCCTGACCGGCATGGACGAGCACGGCGAGAAGGTCGCCGAGGCCGCAGCCAAGCACAACATGACGCCTCAGGAGTGGACCGACAGCCAGGCTCCGCACTTCAAGGAGCTTTGGAACAAGCTCGAGATCTCCAACGACGACTTCATCCGCACCACCGAGCCGCGCCAGCATCATGCCGTGCAGTACCTGTGGGAGCGCATGAAGGAGTCCGGTTACCTGTATAAGGGCAGCTACGACGGCTGGTATTGCGTGCCTGATGAGACCTACTTCACCGATACACAGGTCCAGAAGGGCGACGAGGAGTACGGCAGCGTCGGCCAGCACCTGTGCCCCGACTGCCACCGTCCGCTTGAGCGCGTGCAGGAGGAGTCCTACTTCTTCAAGCTTTCCGCTTTCCAGGACAAGCTGCTCAAGCTCTATGACGAGCACCCCGACTTTGTCGAGCCCGCGTTCCGCATGAACGAGGTGCGCAGCTTTGTCGAAGGCGGCCTCAACGACCTTTCCGTGAGCCGTACGAGCTTCGACTGGGGCATCCAGGTTCCGTTTGACGAGGGCCATGTGACCTATGTATGGTTCGACGCGCTGCTCAACTATATGACGGCCGTCGGCTACGGTGTCGACACCGACGAGGCGCGTGCCGAGCTGGCCTATCGCTGGCCCGCGCAGTTCCACATCGTGGGCAAGGACATCATCCGTTTCCACTGCGTCATTTGGCCCGCCATGCTCATGGCCATCGGCGAGGCCCTGCCCGAGCACGTCTTTGCCCACGGCTTCCTGACCGTGCGCAATGCCGAGACTGGCAAGGCCGAGAAGATGTCCAAGAGCCGCGGCAACGCCATCGCTCCGCAGGACGTTATCGACATGCTGGGCGTCGAGGGCTATCGCTACTACTTTATGACCGACGTCGTCCCCGGCACCGACGGCGCCATCAGCTTCGATCGCATGGAGCAGGTCTACAATGCCGACCTGGCCAACAGCTGGGGCAACCTCATCTCGCGTTCGCTCAACATGAGCGGCAAGTACTTTGACGGTTGCGCGCCTGCCAAGCCCGCGTCGTTCGATACGTTTGACAACCCTCTGGCAAAGATCGCCGACGGTCTGGTTGAGCGCTACATGGCCAAGATGGACGTGCTCGATTACGGCGGAGCCAAGGATGAGGTCATGGAGCTCATCCATGCTGCCAACCACTACATCGAGGACTTCGAGCCCTGGGCGCTTGCCAAGGACGAGGCCAAGGCTGACGAGCTGGCGTTTGTGATCTACAACCTGCTCGAGGCCATCCGCATTGCCGCTCACCTGCTGATGCCGCTCATGCCTCAGACTTCCGTCGAGGCCCTGCGTCGCCTGTCCTGTGAGAACGAGGCCGCGACCGACGACCTCAAGGGCATTTGCGCTTGGGGCCTGCTTGCTGGTGGTCAGCCCGTCGAGAAGGGTGAGCCGCTGTTCCCGCGTCTGGGCTAAGACGTAGCGCGCCATATCGGCAATTTGCTGTTTAGATGTAAGGGCATGGCCGCAACGGTCCATGCCCTTTTGCTTTACGATGCAGCCACCATGTTAAGGAGGCAACCATGACAACTTCGCCTTTGGCAAACCCCACGGCAACAAGGGAGCTGCTGGAGGAGTTTGGCCTTGCGACCAAGCATCGCCTGGGCCAGAACTTCCTGATCGACAACCATGTGATTGAGCGCATCTGCGAGCTTGCCGAGCTCACGGGCGATGAGCGCGTGCTCGAGGTTGGCCCGGGCGTTGGTACGCTCACGCTTGCGCTGCTGCAGGAGGCGGCGTGCGTCACGTCGATCGAGGCCGATCCCGAGCTCGAGCCGGTGCTCGATGCTCACGCCGCCGACTACGCCAACTTCCGCTTTATCATGGGCGACGCGCTCAGGGTGACGCCGGAGCAGATTGAGCAGGCTGCGGGCGGTGAGCCGACGGTGTTTGTCGCGAATCTGCCCTATAACGTGGCGGCGACAATCATTCTGCAGTTCTTCCAGACGATGCCTGCGCTCAAGCGCGCCGTTGTCATGGTTCAAAAGGAGGTTGCCGATCGCATTGCCGCAACGCCGGGCAACAAGACCTATGGCGGCTATACGGCAAAGCTCGGCCTGTATGCGCAGGTGACGGGTCGTTTTGAGGTGCCGCCGCGCTGCTTTATGCCGGCGCCGCATGTGGACTCGGCCGTCGTGCGTATCGACCGTGTTGACGGCGTGGTGCCCGAGGGACTCGATCGCGAGTTTGTGGCTCGCGTAATTGACGCTGCGTTTGCTCAGCGTCGCAAGA
>USKV01000057.1 GCA_900555355.1 uncultured Collinsella sp. | reverse complement strand
AGGATCTGTACGATATCTCGTTGCGCTTTAGGGGCTCGAGCAATCAGCGCGTGATCGACATGAACGCCACGCGCGCTCGTGCTGCACGTGAGGGCGTTGCGCTTTGCGATGCTGTGGAGCTTTGGCGGGACGATCCGGTCTATTCGACCCATACTATGTAGCTGGCAGAGGTTGCGTGCCGGCGTGGTACCATAGCGCGAACGCGAAATCGAAAAAAGTGAGGCCCAGATGGTCGATCAGGAAAAAGTCGAGACTGCCATTAAGCTGCTGCTTGAAGGTATAGGCGAGGACCCAACTCGTGAGGGCCTGCTGGAGACTCCGGCACGCGTCGCCCGTATGTATGGCGAGATTGCCGGCGGCATGGACCAGAGCGCTGAGGAGCACCTGTCCAAAACTTTTGCCGTCGCTTCGAACGATTTGGTTATCGAGCGCGACATCACGTTTTACTCGCTGTGCGAGCACCATCTGCTGCCGTTTTATGGCAAGGCTGCGATCGGCTATATCCCTAACGGCCGCGTGGCGGGTCTGTCTAAGCTTGCTCGCACGGTTGAGGTCTATGCCCGTCGTCTGCAGCTGCAGGAGCAGCTGTGTACACAGGTTGCCGATGCCCTCATGGAATATCTTGCCCCCCAAGGGGCAATCGTGCTGATGGAAGCCGAGCATATGTGCATGACCATGCGCGGCGTGCAAAAGCCCGGTACCAAGACCGTAACGCTTGCTCGTCGCGGTGTCTTTGAGACCGATCCGTCGCTCGAGGAGCGATTCTTTAGGATGCTGGGCCGCTAACCATGAGAGTCGTCAACGACTTTGCATCGAAGACCGATGAAGGAACGTCGCGTCGCGGCTTTATGGCTTCGGGCCTGACTCCCTTTGGTGCCATGCCTCGCATTGATTACATCTGTGCCAACGGACTGTTCCGGCGGCATCTGGGAAACATTGCGCAGTTGGAATCGGGGCGCATCTTTTGCCGCCACGGTATCGACCATCTGCTGGATGTCGCCCGTATTATGTGGATCAAGAATCTCGAGGAACAGCTCGAATTTGACCGCGAGGTCATCTACGCCACGGCACTTCTTCACGATATCGGCAAAGATGAACAGTATGAATCGGGTATATCCCATGATGTTGCAAGCGAACGCGTCGCCGATGCGATTCTCGGCGGCATGCCCGAAGACGTGGCGTTTGAGCCGGCAGATGCCGCAGCCATTAAGACGGCCATTCTGGGCCATCGAAAGCTGCGCGTGAACAGCCAGCCGCTTGAGCGTCTGCTCTATGCAGCCGACAAAGCGTCGCGCGCCTGCTTTGCATGCCCTGCGCGCAATGCCTGCAACTGGAGCGATGATAAAAAGAACCTGTTGATTCGCGTGTAGTCGGTATGCGCGGTCGGGGTTCTGAACGAAGGAGACGATCGCGATGACTAACAAAAAGCTGCCCGAGAATGCAACCAAGACCGAGGGTGCCGAGCTTGCCCGTCGTGGCAGGGGCGAGATTTCCGCCGCAACGGCGGTGCCCCATGTGAGCTATGACGATCTGCGCCATGCCGACCGCATTACTATCGACGGTCTCGAGGTCTTTGCCAACCACGGCGTGTATCCCGAAGAGAACGCGCTGGGCCAGAAGTTCATCGTGTCCTTGGTGCTCTATGCCGACCTGCGCGCGGCAGGGGAGCACGACAATCTGGATGCCTCGATTGATTACGGCTCGGTGTGCCACGATGTCGACGGCTATCTGCGCGAGCATACGTTTAAGCTCATCGAGGCTGCAGCCGAGGGTGTGGCCTCGATGCTGCTGCGTCGTTACCCCTTGCTGCTTGGCGTACGTGTTAAGCTCGATAAGCCTTGGGCTCCCGTCGGTCTTCCCCTGGCAAGCTGCGGCGTCGAGATCGAG
This sequence comes from uncultured Collinsella sp., assembly GCA_900555355.1. GTDB lineage: Bacteria > Actinomycetota > Coriobacteriia > Coriobacteriales > Coriobacteriaceae > Collinsella. Next base: position 6,013 of record USKV01000057.1, on the reverse strand, counting down.
CGCGTGCGCTAGCCGACGCTAGAGCTCGTTGGCGGGCGGTTTTTTGAGCCGCTGCGATAGGGCTCTATTGTTGGGGCAGTACGTGTCGAGCAGGGCGTGGAACCGTCGATTGTGGCTTGGCTCGAGCAAGTGGACGAGCTCGTGGGCGACAACCATGTCGAGGCATTCGACGGGGTAGGCGGCAAGTTCTCGTGCGATGCGAATGGCGCCGGTTTTGGGCGTGCATGATCCCCAGCGCGTTTTCATGCTGCGCACGGAAACGCGGGAAACGGCGACACCCATTGCGATTTCGTATGCGTGCACCATATCGCGTAGCGCCGATGTGACCTCGGACGTATAGAGCTGGTCGATATGGACTTGGAGCTCGTCGGACGTTAAGCCGTCGAGGATTGCGCGCCGCTTGGCCTGTGGGCCTTCGTTCGATTCGTCGGTACCCATAAAACTTGCGAAGGTGGCCTGCTTGGGTCGCGGTGCAGGTGACGCAAAGTTGTGATCGAGCGCATCTTGTACCGTGATGGGCTTGCCCCAAAGCGCAATGATGGACGAGGGACTGAGCAGCTCTCGCGCTGTCGCCTGATGTTGCTCACGCTGGTCAAGTCGGCTGATAATCCAGGCGCTGTTGCGCTTCACAAACGCTTCGATACGCTCGCGGCTGGCGCCGAGCGGTGCGCTGGCGTGGGCCTCACCGCTCGATGTGATGCGTAGGTTGAAGTTCTTGACGCGCTTTTTGGTAACGACGACGGGGATGGATGTGCCATCCGGTCGGGATACGGTAATCGTAAATTGCTGCGTCAAAAGCGGTCCTTCAGATTGGGGACGGGCCGGCATGTCGACCGTTCGGCATGCCGGCCCGCTCAAGGGATGTTAAATTAATAACGCTCAAAGAAGGCAATCGCGTTGTCGCTGCAGAGCTTCTGCATCACGGTCTTGCCAAAATGTTTGGAGAGCATGTTCTGGAATTCGGGCATCTTGCTGGCATCGGAGAGGAAAGCGGGCACCGTGGCGCCGTCCCAGTCGCCGCCGAGCGCGATGACGTCCTCGCCGCCCAGGTCGAGCCAGTGCTCGATATGTGCCGCCAGCTGGTCGAAGGTGACGTCTGCGGCGGTCTTGTCGGTTGCGTCGTTGGATAGGAACTCGCTGCAGTAGTTGAGGCCGACGATACCGCCCATGTCGCGAATGGTGCGGAACTGGTCGTCGGTGAGGTTGCGCTTGACGCCGCAAACCGTACGGGAGTTGGAGTGGCTGGCGACGAAGGGGCGCGTGGCGTGGGCGACAACCTCGTCAAAGCACTCATCGTTGAGGTGAGAGACGTCGAGCACCATACCGGCGTGCTCCATCTGCGTAAGTGCCTCGATGCCGGCGGCGGTGAGGCCGGCGTGGGTATCGTGTCCGCTCGCGAGCGGTCCCTGCGCGTTCCAGCTGAGCGATGACATGAGTACGCCCAAGCTCTTAAGCACCTCGATCAGCGCGGGGTCCTCGGCAAAGAACGTGGCGTTTTCGATGGTGTGGATGCAAGCGACCTTGCCGTCCTTGAGCGCGGGGCGAATGTCTGCGGCGCTGCGCACGTTGACCATGCGGTCGTGGTTGAGCATTGCCTGGCCGCTCATATGCGCCATGATCTGCGCCTGGAAGCGCGCGGCGTGGGCGGTGGGAATCTCATCGGGGACAAACGTGGCGAAGCACTGTGCCCATGGCGTGTTGCCGATCTTTGCGAGCGAGATGGCGCAGGCGTTGCCCTCGATGAGATCGAAATCTTGCGGATGCGTTTCGTCGCCGGGGAAATAACCGTCGGTGCCGGCAGTAAAGCGCAGGTCGAGATCGAGCGTGGCCCAGCCGATTCGGTCGGCGGTGTCGCAGTGTAGGTCAAATACGGGATATGCCATGGTTCCTCCGGTTGCAGCGTTTCTTTGCAAACTGTCATTGAATTGTATGACTAGGGTATAGTTAGCGCCATATGTTCATGGCGGCCCGCGTTATGCGCCGCCCCTATTACGGAGGTTACCATGTCCAACCAGGGCAAGAAGGTTAAGACCCATTATCGCGGCACGCTCGACGACGGCACGCAGTTCGATAGCTCCTACGATCGCGGCGAGCCGCTGGAGTTCACCTGCGGCGCCGGCCAGATGATCAAGGGCTTTGACGCCGCTGTTGTCGACATGCAGGTGGGCGAGAAGAAGACCGTGCACATTCCTGCTGCCGATGCCTACGGCGAGCGCAATCCTGAGATGGTTATTACCTTCCCGGCCGAGCAGGTTCCCAACATCGAGCAGATCGAGAAGGGCATGAAGCTCTTCCTGTCCACGCCGAGCGGCATGCCTGTCCCCGCCGTCGTCATTGACGTGACGCCCGAGGCCGTGACGCTCGATGCCAACCACGAGCTTGCCGGCAAGGACCTCAACTTTGATATCGAGCTCGTCGAGGTCGAGGATTAGGCTATGCCTGCAAATCTGGTTTCGACAGCGTGCCTCGGAAATCTCAACGACCCGTCCTATGAGCTTTTGCTTCGCCGGGAGCTGGGCGGTGTCTTTGAGGTCGATGAGCTACTGCTCGATTGGGACCAGGCCGATGTATGCGCGTTTGCGGGCGTGACGGAGCTGGGGCGCACGATCGATGTTCGGCTGGATGCTACCGACGGCGGTCGTCTTGCCGATGGCGACGTGCTCGCCATTGACCGTTCGGGCGTGGTGCCTGTGGCGGTTGTCGTGCGCCTGCGCAGCGCCGAGGTTTATTTGGTCGAAGTCGACCGCATGGATCCGATTGCGCTCGCGCATGCGTGCTGGGAGATCGGCAACATGCATGCGCCGCTCTTCCGGGGCGACTCGGACGAGCATACCGTGCGCATGTATACGCCGGTGCAGCCTGTTTTGGGCCGCATGCTCCGGGGTGTCGAGGGTGTTCGGCTCTCGGTGGTCACACGTGAGCTCGATGCCAGCCGGCGCTTTGCGTCGAGTGCGGCGGAGGTCGTCGTGAGCATGGCTCCGGACTTTACCATCGTAAAAAAGACGCGCGGCTAAGCGCGCGTATGCGCAAGACGGGCTTTGAGGGGCGACCAATCAAGGTCCGTCTTGCTGTTGATAGGAGGCTTTGGGGAAGCGTATGGGTCTTGAGGGAATAAAGCTGATTGCATGCGATTTGGACGGCACGTTGCTGCATCCGGGGGAGCGCGAGCCGCGTTCCGAGGCCTTTGAGCTCATCGATGAGCTGCATCGTCGCGGTATCGTGTTTATGCCGGCGAGCGGCCGTCAATATGCGAGCTTGCGCTATCTGTTTGCCCCGGTGGCCGATGAGCTCGCCTATGTATGCGAAAACGGAGCCCTGGTGATGAGCGAGGGACGTGCCGTTGTCAAGCGTTCCATGGAGCGCAGCCTTGCTATGGATATCGCGAATGCCGTGGTTGCGTATCCCCATGCCGACGTGACCCTTTCGTGCGAGGGGCACCTCTACACCATGAGCGGCAACGATGCGTTCGTCGACCATTTGCGCTATGAGGTCCACTGCGATGTGGCGGTGGTCGACCGTCCCGAGGACATCGACGAGGACGTCATCAAGATTGCCTTCCAGACACCCGAGGTGGATCAGCCGGCGGCTCTGGAGTATTTTGAGCGCCTCTTTAGCGACCGTGTCGACGTGATGACGTCGGGAACCGAATGGACGGACTTTATCGGCTTTGATTCGGGCAAGGGCTCCGCGCTTGCCGATTACGGTCGTGCCCTGGGTATTTCGCCCGATGAGATGATGGCGTTTGGTGACAATGAGAACGATCGCGACATGCTCAACGTCGTGGGCCATCCCTATCTGATGGAGAGCTGCAATCCCAGCATGCGCGGCATTAATGACCGCGTCCGCTATGTGCACACGGTCGAAGAAGAACTGCGTCGCCTGCTTGTCGAGTAGGTTTTCGGGACATGCCTGGAAATGTGCTGCTTGCTGTAGCGGATGGGCAAGTAGATTTGCGGGCATGTTCCAAACATCTACCGGCAGTCGGGGCAGAGACCCTCGAAGATGGTGTAGTGCGACGTGACGTGCCAGCCGATTTGCTCGGACGCCTTGGCGTCGAGCTGGGCATCGAAGGGGAACGGTACGTCGATGACGCGGCTGCACGAGGTGCAGATGATATGTGCGTGCGGCTCGATCGTGCGATCGAAGCGACTGCCGCCCGGCGTCTTGATCGAGAGGATTTCTCCGGCATCTGCCAAGAGATTGAGGTTGCGGTAGACCGTGCCGCGGCTGATTTTGTCATCCTGCGCGCGCACGACGTTGTAGATTTCATCGGCGGTGGGATGGTTATAGCTTTGGCGCACGGCGTCAAGAACCAGCTTTCGCTGCTTGGTATTCCTTCTTTGCACCGCCATGCGCCTCGCCTCTTTTCTATCAACGGTCGTAGGTAAATGATACCGTATTTAGCACACAATACTAATAACGAGGCGTGAAACCGTCTTCATTGGTAAGTGGGGCTCGGGCCTGGGCGTCTACGAGGCGAAAACGCGTTCCCATGCGCTCGTAGGAGGCATGAAGTGCCTCGAGATGAGATAGGATGTCTGCCGGAGCTCCCTGTATCTCCATCTCGACTGAGCCGTCTTCCATATTACGCACCCAGCCGGTGAGGGAGCGTGCCTGCGCGAGGTTGGCGTTGGTAAAGCGAAAGCCAACGCCTTGGACTTGCCCCGCCCAGCGCAGGAAATAGCGCAGGGGAGTGTCTTGAGTGGCCTCGTCGCTTGCGAGTACGGTAAGCCTGCGGCGCAGCTCGAGCTCGACGTTTGATGGTTTTTGAGGCTCTCGACTGCCGCCGGTGACGCTGGAGAAGAACGTATCGAAGAGGCCCATCGCTATGCCTGCTTGTCTGCGTCGGCCGGGAAGGTAATGCCGGCCTGCTGGCGCACGGCATCCATGATGCGCAGTGAGACGAGCGTGACATCGCGGTAGTGGCCAAGCTCGTGGCGTCCCGCCGGGGTCTCCCAAATCTCTTCCTTGACGTTATCGATGCCGCCGATGGCGGTGATAAAGTCTGCGAGTTCGTATTCCATAGTGTTGCTCGATTTGGGCAGGTCGAGCACGCGGCCGTTGTCGCCCTGTTCGCGCGGTGCCTCGGTCGCCGAGCCGCGTACGACGTCGCCGCGATAGTCGATGCGGACGTTGCGGGGCGTGGACAGATGGTCGATCTGGATAGTGCCGTGCTCGCCTTCGATCTGCGAGGGCAGCAGGTCATTCGTAATTTTGGAGTGCGCGAGCTCGACGGAGATGCGGCCTCCGCCATAGCTGGCGAGGATGGAACCGCAGCCGTCGATGGGGCCGTGCGTGAGCTGTCGCGTGGTGGGGTCGAGCAGAGTAGTCATGCTCGTAAGGCCGGAGGGCATGCCGAAAATCTCGACCATGGGCTCGACGGCGTAGACGCCAATGTCCATGAGGGAACCCGATGCCATATTGCAGTCGAAGATATTGGTGGCGCGTCCCGCGAGAATCTCGTTGTAGCGCGAGGAATACTTGCCAAAGCGCAATGAGGCGCGGCGGATGGGGGCGATTTCACCCAAGGCGTCCTCGATGGCGTGGAAAGCGGGATCGTGGAGGGGACGCATGGCCTCGAGGGCCACGACACCTGCTGCCTCGGCAGCGCGGAAGACTTCCAGCGCCTGCGCCTCGGTGGCGCAGAAGGGCTTCTCGACGATGACGTGCTTGCCACCGGCGATGCAGGCAAGGGCCTGCTCGTAGTGAAGTGCGTTAGGACTGCCGATATAGACGGCGTCGACGTCGACGGCTGCCGCAAGCTCGTCAAGTGCGGTGAAGTTACGCTCGCCGCCGTGTTCGGCGGTAAAGGCGGCGCCGCGCTCGGCATCGCGCGAGAGCGTGCCCACAAACGCGGCTTGGTCGTTGGCGTTGACGACCTGGATAAAGTCGTCGGTAATCATGGATGTGCCGATGGTCGCGATGCGCAGCATACGTCCCCCTTGCGTTGTTTGGTCTACAGGATGAGTGTAGCGCGTGGGGATATAAAGCTGCTCGAAAACGCTATTACAGG
>USKV01000056.1 GCA_900555355.1 uncultured Collinsella sp. | reverse complement strand
CGCTCATCCGTCGGTGCGCCGTCGACGATCGCGATGCCCGCCGAGGCACCCAACGCGCTGGCGCCGGCCTCGATGAATGCGCAAGCCTCTTCGTAATTATGGATACCGCCCGCCGCCTTGATTGCCACGGCATCGCCGAGCACCTCGTGCATCAGCCGCACGTCCTCGAGCTTAGCACCGCCAAAGCTTCTGCCAGTCGATGTCTTAAGGAATCCCGGCTTGGCCTCCAGCGCGATCTCGCATACACGGCGCTTGGCGGCGTCGTCGCCGTCCAGTTTGCACATCTCGACGATCACCTTGTCAGTGATGCCATGCGCGCGACAAAAATCAGCAATGGTAGTCATCTCGCGCTCGATGGCATCAAAATCGCGGTTCTCAACCGACTCCTGATTCAAAACGTAGTCAATCTCGGTAAAGCCACACGCAGCGTATTCCTCAAACCTCGCAAGCTTCTCCTCAAGCGTCATAGTGCCCTGGGGAAAGTCGATAGCGCCGGCAAGGATGATGTCAGAGTCCTCGAGCATGGCACGGCCCGTCTCGTACTCCTGCAGGTTCGCAAATACGCAGCGAAAGTTGTACTTTAACGCCTTCTCGACATATTGCTCAAACGTGTCCTCGGGGGCATCGATATAGTCGATGTATTTGTTGATGGGTTTGGCAAGCGTCATGCTGGGCCTCCTTGTTCAGGACTGACAACCGATTCGTGGTTTCACGCGAAAAACCACGTTCAATGTACGCCCGGCATGCAAGGACAGCGTCCGCATTCCGACAAGTGGTATGAAATTAGCTGTAAACGTATATTTACAGACAGCGAATGGCACCGCACGCGGATGCCGACAGCAAGACATCCCCCCTCAATACACCCTCATGCCCATTTAAATAGCAAGGGGCCCGTATCTGTTGGGATACGGGCCCCTTTCGGCCGTGACCTATCTCAGCAACAAAGACTACTTGCGGTGAGCGCGGTAGAACTCGATCGCACCATCTTATCCGAGCCGGGGCACGTTCGCATAGCGTGGCGCGTGACGGTTGCAAAACCACCCCATTTGAAACAAACGCAAAAAAGTACTTGCAAAGCCACGTTCCGACATATAAGTTGATAAAAGACCGCCGTTGCGGTTTTAAGTAGATCGAGCATATGAAGTTTCAGTTTTTAGCGTGTAAGAGAAAGAAGATCGGCAAAGTACAGCCCCAAACGCAATGACAACTTAATGAGGTAACTGCCACATGTGAGGCACCCAGGGCATTGCTGTCTCGATTTTGAGCACGATGCCTTCCGCCTTGCATGGGCCGTTCCATCCCGCCCCTGCAGCAACTGCCTCACGGGCTCATTGAAAACCGCATAGCACCCCAACGTCAGCACATCACCCACGGCAAGCACATCAATCACGACAACCAACACATCAACAAACAGCACGAACATCAACCGATTGGAGAAGCTATGACAAACCACCACGCTGAAGACGGCGATAAGAAAAGCATTCTGGATGCCCGCATTGAGCGAGCATATGCAAACGAATATGACGCCGCCTTTGCCGCCGCGACCATCAAGAACTACGCGTCGCTACCGCTCGCGACGATCTTGGCCGACCGCCCTCAACTGCTGAAGCACTGCACAAAGATCATGGGGGACCCCGACATTCGCAAGCTGACAGACCCCTATGCCCCAAAACGCGACAACGATTCGTACGTTCTTACCGTAGGCTGCCTAGCCCATATGCTTACGGCGCTCGACACGAAACTCAAGCTCGAATGGGAACCCGACGAGCGTCATGAACTCGAAAGCAAGCGGAACACCCTGCGCACCGCACTGTTCCTTCCGTTGGACGGCCTCAAGCGCTGCAACGTCGAGCTCAATACACGGGCGCGGCAAAAGCCCGGGACCACGGGGCAGAAAACTCCAAGACCCCATGCGGCCATCGTCGACCGCAACCGATATAACCGCATGACCGCGCATTTTTCTGCCGAGGGAACAGCCATAAGGACGCTGATCGACCTGCTGTGCCTCCTGAGCATCAACGAGCTATTTGAGGGCTATCTCGCCCTTGTTCCCGCGACGGCACCCAAGTCGGTAGCAAAGATCATCGAGACCTGCAGACGCCAGTTTGAGCGCCATCGCAATGGCAGCGAGATGAACGCCAGCATCGCGCAGTACTACGCGGCTCATTACAAAAATGACGGATGTGCCCCTGTCGAGCATCAGCTGCGGCTCGCCTACACCACGCCCGCCGCAACGCTCTATCGCTTTGGAGCCCTTGGCGCTTGCGAGCCGCACGAACAGGCAGCCTGCCCCACAACCGAGCTCGATCTCAGGCTCGGACGAACCCTGTAGCCCGCCTGCCCCTCCGCGGGCAACAATCCTATTCCTCCACAACACAACCAACAGAAAGGAGTCCTCATGGACACCAATCATTCCCCCATCATCAGCCCCCTCACCATGCGTGAATCCGCCCGAGGCATCACGCTCACCAGCATTTACGATGAGATGCTCGCCCGTCGCGAGCTCTCCGTCATGGGAAACATCGAAACCCCGATGGCCCACGACCTATGCCAGCAGATCCGCCTGCTCGATGCCACCGACCCCAGCCGCCCCATCACCATATTTGTCGCCAGCGCCGGCGGAAGCGTGCGATCGGGTCTTGCGATCTATGACGCCATGCGCCTTGCATCGTGCCCCATCCGCACCGTCTGCCTGGAATTCGCCGCGTCCATGGGCGCCGTAATCTTTATGGGCGGCGACGATCGCCGTATGGCGCCCCATGCAGAGCTCATGATTCACGACCCGCTGATCCCCCAGGGGGCAGGCGGCTCGGCACTTGCGCTGCAGGAAACCAGCCGGCGTCTCATGCAGACCCGCAAGACCCTCACGCAAATCCTCTCGGACCGCAGCGGCCTCACGCCCAAGCGCATCCAGTCCCTCACTGCAAAAGACACCTACCTTTCGGCCGAGCGCGCCGTCGAGCTCGGCTTTGCCCACGAAATCCTCTCGACCACCAAGGAGGTCGCCCATGTCTAACCTCGCCAGCCGCCTCGCCGCATCTGAGTCCGCATCGTCCACCATCCTCGCCAAGGATCGGACGCTTTCCTGCGACACCCGCCAAACGGGACTCAACAACAACGCACTTGTAATCGGCCCCTCGGGAGCCGGCAAGACCCGAAACGTCCTCAAGCCCAACCTGCTGCAAATGAACGCAAGCTACATCGTGCTCGACACCAAAGGCACGCTCTGTCGCGAAGTGGGACCCGTGCTGGCAGCCCACGGTTACCGCGTGCAATGTCTCAACTTCGCCGACCTCAACACCGTCCCGGCCCTTGCGCCCGGCATCGAGCGCTGCGGCTACAACCCCCTGAGGCACATTCGCCGCAAGGCGGACGGCAGGCCCAACCAGCAGGACATCCTCTCGGTGGCAAAGGCCATCTGCCCCATCGAGGACAACAACCAGCCTTTTTGGGATCATGCGGCGGCAAACCTGCTGTCGTGTCTTATCGCCTACGTCACCGAACAGCTACCCGCCGACGAGCAGACGATCAGCTCAGTCATCAAGCTGATCAAGCACCTGCAGGACGGTGCCACGGCCCGATTGTTTGACGATCTGATCACGACCGGCCCCCAAAGCTATGCCCTCTCGCTATGGCGGCGCTACGCCATTACGCAAAATGCCGAGCGCATGCACGCGAGCATCGTCGGCATCCTTGCCGAAAAGGTCATGTGTCTGGGATTCGACGGTGCGGCACAGCTCTATCGTGAGTGCCATCAGGTGGACTTCGCTTCCATGGGACACACCCCCTGCGCCCTGTTTGTAACCGTGAGCGATATTGACCGCAATCTCGATCCGCTGACCGGCCTCTTTATTTCGCAGGCGTTTATGGGCCTCATTCGTGAGGCCGATAGGCAGCCCGACGGCAGCCTGCCCGTGCCCGTGCGCTTTATGCTCGATGACTTCGCAAATCTGCAGATCACCCAGATCGACAACGTACTCTCGATTATCCGAAGCCGCAACATCTGGGCAACGCTGCTGCTGCAGTCGACCAACCAACTCGATGCGCTCTATGGCGAGGCACGCGCACGCTCCATCATGGGCAACTGCGACACGCATCTGGTGCTGGCGTTCCAGGATCCCGAGAGTGCCCGGGTGTTTTCTGACCGCGCCGACGCGCTGCCCAGCACGCTCATGGCGACGCCGATCGATCGCTCGTGGCTCTTTGTACGCGGTCGCACTCCCGAACAGGTCGAGCGCTTTAGGCTCGAAGACCATCCGCTCTACGGGGAGCTGCCCGAGGCGCAGCGAGGCCATGCGGAGGCCGAGATCTAGGCGCAGGGTTCTCGCAGCGCGCGGCGCCCCGGCGATGTTCCACAAAGGCCGTGCGCCCCGGGACCACGGCAAAGCAAAGGGGCCCGCATCCGATAGGATACGGGCCCCTGACTATAAGACGCGATGCGTTAACAGCAGCGACTACTTACGGTGAGCGCGGTAGAACTCAATGAGCGCCTGGGTCGAAGCGTCCTGCTCGGCCTTGGCGGCGTCGTCGTGGAAGGCCGGGGTGATCTGCTTGGCAAGCTGCTTGCCCAGCTCGACGCCCCACTGGTCGTAGGAGTCGATGCCCCAGACCGTGCCCTCGACAAACGTGATGTGCTCGTACAGGGCGATGAGCTCGCCAAGTGCGAACGGGGTCAGCGTGTCGCCGAAGATCGAGGTCGTCGGACGGTTGCCCTCAAAGCAGCGGGCCGGGACGATCTGCTCGGGCGTGCCCTCGGCACGAACCTCATCGGCCGTCTTACCAAAGGCGAGCGCCTTGGTCTGGGCCAGGAAGTTGCCCAGGAACAGCTCATGCACGTCCTGACCGCTATCGGTCGCAGGGTTGGCGGTATTGGCGAAGGCAATGAAGTCGGCCGGAACCACCACAGTGCCCTGGTGCAGCAGCTGGTAGAAGGCATGCTGGCCGTTGGTGCCGGGCTCGCCCCAGAAGATCTCACCGGTATCGGAGGTCACGGCGCTGCCGTCCCAGCGGACATGCTTGCCGTTCGACTCCATGGTGAGCTGCTGCAGGTAGGCCGGGAAACGGTGCAGGTACTGGCAGTACGGCAGCACGGCATGGCTCTTGGAACCGAAGAAGTTGACGTACCAGACGTTGAGCAAGCCCATCAGCGCGACGGCGTTGTTCTCGAGCGGCGTGTTGCAGAAGTACTCGTCGATGGCATGGAAGCCCTCGAGGAACTGCTGGAAACGCTCGGGGCCGAGCACGACGATCAGCGACAAGCCCACGGCGGAGTCAACGGAATAGCGACCGCCGACCCAGTTCCAGAAACCGAAGGCGTTGGCCGGGTCGATACCGAAAGCCTCGACCTTCTCGAGTGCGGTGGAAACGGCGACGAAGTGCTTTGCCACGGCCTCGGCGTTCTGCTCATCGGAACCGTCGATGGCGCCCTGAGCCTTGAGCTGCTCGAGCATCCAGGTCTTGACCTCGCGAGCGTTGGTGAGGGTCTCGAGCGTGGTGAAGGTCTTGGAGACGATGATCACGAGCGTGGTCTCGGGATCCAAACCCTTGAGCTTCTCGGCCTGATCGTTGGGGTCGATGTTGGAGATGTAACGGCAGTCGATACCGGCGTCGGCGTAGGGACGCAGGGCCTCGTAGGCCATGACCGGGCCCAGATCGGAGCCACCGATGCCGATGGACACCAGGTGCTCGATCTTCTTGCCGGTAACGCCCTTCCACTCACCGGAGCGCACGCGCTCGGCGAACGCATACATGCGGTCGAGGACCTCGTGCACGTCGGCGACGACATCCTGGCCGTCAACGATGAGCTGGCCCTTCTCGCTTGCCGGACGGCGAAGCGCGGTGTGCAGGACGGCGCGGTCCTCGGTGGTGTTGATGTGCTCGCCGGAGAACATGGCGTCGCGGCGCTCCTCGAGCTTCACCTCGCGGGCAAGATCGCACAGCAGCTTGACGGTCTCATCGGTCACCAGGTTCTTGGACAGGTCGAAGTGCAGGTCACCGGCATCAAAGCTCAGCTTGTTCACGCGGTCAGCGTCAGCGGCGAACCAGGCCTTGAGGTCGATACCCTCGGCCTCGAGCTTCTCCTGATGGGCCTCGAGCGCCTTCCAAGCGGCGGTCGACGTAGCGTCGATAGGTGCGGCAACAGTTGCCATAAAGTCCTCCTCAGCATACGGGCACACACCTCCATGCGCCCGGATAATCAGATGCCCCTATTCTAGCGCAGGTCAAGACCGTAATCAGCGAGCGTTGCCAATCCGCCCCCAAACGGCGACCGACCAAAAAGGGACAGGTTTATTTTGGCAGGTCAAACGCTTTACCAACCAAAAATAACCCATCCCTTTATGCCAAATTAACCTGTCCCTTCCTGGCAGGTACTAGGCCGCGGCGCACACGCTGCCGAGCAACTCGCGCAGAGGAGACCCAATGCCCTCAAGCAGTTCGGGAGCGATAATGGCAAAAACGGGAACCTCGCCGGCTCCCGCGGCAGCAGGCACCTTGCCCTCCGAGACAATGCAACCGTAGGGAACAAAGCCGTCCTCGCCGGCATCGAGCACGGCCATGCGACGAGCGAGTTCGCGCGCAAAGCCCGCCGTATCGGCATCTCCGATCGCCAGGACAAAGTCCACGCCTTCGTCGGTCGCCAGGGCCACGGCTTCGTCGATCAGCTCGTCTCCCCCGTCGCTCTCAACCGAGTCGCAGCGAAAAAGCACGCGTTCGAGCAGGGCGCGATCGAGCGAGCCGAGTGCCGCCGAGACGAGCTCATCACGCGTATGCTTGTCACCGCCCAACACGACCAGCGCCTTGGTGCCACCGTAGTGAGCGACCAATCGTCCGCACCAGCGAGCCACGTCCCCATCCGCAACAAGGCGTGTCGGCATACCAAACCCATAATTGACCATCTTTTCCACAACCCTTCCGTGCGTATAGGCGGTATCAATCGTTAGGCTCATGCTAAGAAGCGAGGTTTTCCGAGCTGTTTCACGCTCTTTAGAGCTGCGTTAAAACCCGATCCAACCGCACGACCATACCCACCAAAAAGGGACAGGTTTTGACGATGTCCGGACGAGCGGGTATTATCGAACAAGTATTCGATAAGAACATGTGTTTGATGGGAGGACGCGTGGGGCACGAGCGTCACACCTATATCTGCATCGACCTTAAGACGTTCTATGCCAGCGTCGAGTGTGTCGACCGCGGACTCGATCCCCTCACTACGTGCCTGGTCGTTGCCGACGAATCGCGCGGACGAACGACCATCTGCCTCGCCATCACACAGGCCATGAAGGACCTCGGGATACACAATCGCTGCCGTCTGTTCGAAATTCCCGACGGCATCGACTACATCAAGGCCGTACCGCGCATGCAGCATTACATGGAAGTGTCGGCGCAAATCTACGGCATCTATCTGGAATACGTGAGCCCGCAAGACATTCACGTCTATTCAATCGATGAATGCTTTATCGACGTGGCACCCTATCTGGACCTCTATCACACCGATGAGGAAGGCTTCGCCTGCATGTTGCGTGACGAGGTCTTGGCGCGTACCGGCATCACGGCGACGGTCGGCATCGGCCCCAACCTATTCCAAGCCAAGGTAGCGCTCGACATTACCGCCAAGCACGTACCCAGCCGCATCGGCATACTCGACGACGAGACCTTTCGCAAGGAAATCTGGCCTCACCGCCCCATCACCGACATCTGGGGCATCGGGCCCGGCGTGGCAGCACGACTCGAAAAATACGGCGTCTACGATCTGATGGGCGTCGCGGCGCTCGACGAAAACCTGCTCTACGACGAGCTCGGCGTCAATGCCGAGTATCTTATCGACCACGCCTTTGGGCGCGAGCCGACAACTATCGCCGATATTCAGGCCTATCGCCCGCAGGCAACCTCAACAACCACGGGGCAAGTGTTATCGAAAGGCTATGCCTACGAGCAGGCCTACA
>USKV01000055.1 GCA_900555355.1 uncultured Collinsella sp. | reverse complement strand
TTGACGCCAAAACTGCAGGAAAAACTTGGCGAAACCGCAGGAAACGGCGTCCGAAAAGTGTCGATGCTTCGGGGGCTCGTTTTTACTCGTTCACTTCGCGGAAAAGTATTCACCTTCGATTCGCAAGGGCACTGCGTGAGTCAAAAAAGCGGGCCGCGCCGGGGATTTCCGGCGCGGCCCGCTTGGCATCGCGTTTAGATTCGCAAGGTTGCGGCAGCCAGCGTCCTACTTTGCGTCGTAGGCCTCGGCGTCCCACCAGTCGAGCTGGGCGATGTTGTCGCGGATGTGCTGGCAGCTCTTGTGGAAGCCCTCGAGCTCGTACTCGGACAGGTCGAGCGTGTAGACCTCCTCGACGCCCCCGGCGCCGATCACGCACGGCAGGGAGGTAAAGATGCCCTCCTCGCCATACTGGCCGGTCATGAGCGTGGAGGCGGAAAGCACGGCGTGCTCGTTGTGCAGCACGGCGGCGCAGACGCGCGCGGCGGAGTTGGCGACGGCGTACTCGGTGCACTGCTTGCCCTGGTAGGTCACATAGCCGCCCTTGCGCGCGAGCTCCTCGACCTCCATGTGGTCAAAGGCGTACTTGTCGGGGTTTTCGGCCTGAAGCTCGTTGAGGCTCTTGCCGGCGATGGTCGCGGCCTTAAAGGCAGCCAGCTGGCTAAAGCCGTGCTCGCCAATCATGTAGGCGTCGATGGACTTGGGGCTCACGCCGACCTTCTTGGAGATCTCGGTGCGCAGGCGGGCGGAATCCAGACCGCAGCCCGAGCCGATGATCTTCTTGGGATCGTAGCCGGTCAGGTGCCACAGCTCGGTGCACACGACGTCGCAGGGGTTGGAGATGCTCACGAAGATGCCGTCAAAGCCGACGTCGACGATGCGTTTGGCAAAGGTGCGGGCGGCGTCGGTGGTAAAGAACAGCTCGCCATCGCGGTTGCCGGCGGCCAGCGCGACCTTGCCGGCGGCGTTGACGATGACGTCGCAGCAGGCCAGCTCCTCGTAGTGGTCGTAGCAGTTGACGATCTTGGTGTTGTACGGGACAAACGAAAGGGAGTCGCGCAGGTCCTGGACCTCGGACGTCACCTTGGCCTCGTTGATATCACACAGGTACAGCTCGTCGGCAATGCCCTGCATAAGCAGGCTGTTGGCGACATGTGCTCCTACGTGGCCCTGGCCGACCACACCGATCTTACGCGTCTGGTACATATATGTATCCTTTCGGCCGAGTTTTTCGCGTCGAACCATTGTAGCGTCCTGCCGTCACTTTGCTAGGCTAAAGCGAAGTAGTTTTTTGGGACATGCCTTAATCTCTACTTTTGGAGCGATTTGGGCCGCTGACGGCATCGCTGGGCGATGTGCTCGCGCGGATGGGGCCGCTCGTTGTACCATAGCTGCAACTGACTCGTAAGGAGCATCCATGCCCATTCGCATCCCCGACGCCCTCCCTGCCGCCGCGCAGCTCGAGAGCGAGAACATCTTTGTCATGACCGAGTACCGCGCGTTGCACCAGGACATCCGTCCGCTGCGCGTGCTCATCCTCAACCTCATGCCCACCAAGATCGCCACCGAGACGCAAATCATGCGCAAGCTCTCCAACACGCCGCTGCAGGTGGAGGTGGACCTGCTGCGCACCAAGACGCACGAGGCCACGCACGTAAGCGCCGGCCACCTGGAGACGTTCTACCGCACGTTCGACGACATCCGCGACATCCACTACGACGGCCTGATCATCACGGGCGCGCCGGTGGAGCAGATGCCGTTCGAAGAGGTCGACTACTGGCCCGAACTCTGCCAGATCATGGATTGGTCCACCACGCATGTGCACTCTACGCTGCACATTTGTTGGGGCGCGCAGGCGGGCCTGTACCATCATTACGGTATCCAGAAGCACGACCTGCCGGCAAAGGCGAGCGGCGTGTTCGAGCATTATCTGGTGAAGCCGCAAAGCCCGCTGGTTCGCGGCTTTGACGACCGTTTCTATGCCGTGCATTCGCGCAACACCGATGTGCGCCGCGAGGACGTGGAGGCCGAGCCGCAGCTTGAGGTCGTGGCCGTGTCCGACGAGGTGGGCCTGTACATCGTCAAGTCGACCGACAGCCGTCGCTTCTTTGTCTTTGGCCATCCCGAGTACGATACCGACACGTTGCGCCTGGAGTACGAGCGCGACGTGAAGCGCGGCCTCAACCCTCAGGTGCCGGCGCATTACTTCCCGGGCGACGACCCCACCGCAGAGCCGCGCAACGTCTGGCGCAGCCAGGCTCAGCTGCTCTACACCAACTGGCTCAACTACTACGTCTACCAGACCACGCCCTACGACCTAGCCCGCGCCGGCGAGGAGCATTAGGCTGTCGGGAGGTACGCTGGCATTTAGGCGCTGACGATGTTGGGCAGCGGCAGGTCGTGCGCATCGGTGGGAACGTGGTCGACGCGCTGTTCGTCAAAGGCGATGCCGACGACCTGGCATGTTGCCGAAAGCGTGGGCAGGTAGCGGTCGTAACAGCCGCCGCCGTAGCCCAGGCGCGCGCCGGTGCGGTCGAAAGCCACGAGCGGCACGACAACCATGTCGAGCTCGGCGGCGGGCACGATGGGGAAGTGGTCGCTGTCGACGTCCGTGGCTGCGAAGCCCCGCGTAGGGTGGGCGATAAACGGGGCCTCGGACGCATCGCCGGCAGAGACTGCCCGCATGCACATGCGCTGGCTGCATGCGGCGGCGTCGCTTGCCGAGAGCATGCATGGATAGGCTACGCGCCAGCCACGCGCGGCGGCCGCGGCGGCAAACGCGGCGGGGTCGACTTCGGAACCCATGGCGGCATAGACGGCAACGGTGCGTTGGCCCGCAGCGTCGCTGGACTCCATCAGCTCAACAAGCCGCGCGCAGATAACGGCAGACTTCGCTGCCCGCACATCCAAATCAAGAGCATTGCGCTGGGCAATCACCGCCTGCCTCAACTCAGCCTTATCCATTCCAGCCTCATCTCCCAAACCTACCAAAAAGGGACAGGTTTATTTTGGCAGGTTTTATCTGGGCAAACGCGATATGGGCAGTAAAGCCACCGCAAATATGCCTGTGAACTGCGCCCTTTGTGGTTGTTTGGGCTTATGCGTTAATGCTATAACGCCGCAGCAATTGCTTCAGTCACAAACTTATTGAGCGACTCACCCCTCTTTGCCGCTGCCAGCGCTGCTTGCTTATGAAGCTCGGAACCCGTTCTTACGTTGAACGAGCCCTTAAAAGCCCGCTCGGGCTCCTTGCCCTTCTCGGCGCAAAACTCAAGGTAATCGTCGACGGCGTCGTGGAAGCATTGCTCCACTTCTTCAGCCGTGGAGCCTTCAAATACGATTGCGTCTCTAATGCCGGTGACCATGCCTGTTAGCACATGCTGTTCGGCATCGAACTCGACGGGGGCGAAATAACCCTTGTATGCCAAAACGTTACTCATGACTACCTCCGACATCTTGCAGAAATCGAACGATGTTTCGAATGGTCCCCGCTGTCAATTCATCAGATGGATGTGGTGCGTGCATTACGAACATCCTGTCATCTGATGGCCTGTAGAAGCGAACGCGCGATCCGGATGTCTTGCCTTTGTTGTCCATTTCAAAGCCATATGAAGCCATGACTTTTAAAAAATCGGTATACCGATACGTCGAAGGGCAGCTAAGCAGTTGGGCGATGAGTTTATCGGTCCGCGTCATCCCGCCTCACATTCTGCAACTATATTCTAGTTGCAATTTAAGTCCGATGCAAGCACCCCTACTATAGAACATGTGTACGTATAGAACAAGTGTTCGAACCACCACAAAGGTGCCTGTCCCCTTTGTGGTGGTTTGGGCTGAATGTTGCGCAACAAGGGCTGCATTTTTGGGTTTACCTTCATGGTGGAAGGAATGAACCGAAAGGAGCCCGCCATGTTTTGCCGCTCGTGTGGCACGCCGCTTGTTGACGACGCCCTCTTTTGCCCCGTATGCGGTGCGCCCGTAGCACCCGACCAGGTCGCGGCCACGCAGCAACCCCAGCCCGTCACACCCGTTCCCCAGCAATACGTGCCCGTGCAGCAGCCCGTGCGGCGCAAGCGTTCCAAGAAGCCCCTCATCGCCCTTGCCGCGGTGCTTGCCGTGGCGGCGGGTGTCGGCGGCGGCGCGCTGTTCTACTTCACCCAGATTGCGACCACCCCAATTGACGAAAAGACCTTCCCGGATAGCGGCATGCGTGCGCTTGTCTCGACCAAGTACGACACTAACGGTGACGGCCGCATCTCACGCGACGAGGCCAAGGTGGTGACGTCGGTCGAGCTAGACGGCGTCACGTCGACGCAGGGCCTGGGCAAGGTGTTCCCCAACGTTACCAGTGTGGAATACGGTGGGGACAAACTCGTCAACCTGGACCTCTCGGGTTGCGGAGACCTTAAAACCGTCGAGCTTAACTCGGCGAGCAACGTCACCGTCGTTAACCTGGACGGTTGCGACAACATCGAGAAGCTCGACCTTTCAAATGCCGGGGAGCTCAAAAGCGTCGATCTTTCGGGCAAAAAGAAGCTCGCCACGTTGGCACTGCCGCAGGATACGAAGGTTGGCGGCATTAAGGACACGCAGCTCGACGAGCTGTGGCTGCCGGTGTCCTATGAAGGCACCGATAAATCGGACCAGTACGGCGATATCTACGAGATCGAGCGCGATGAAAACGGCTACGTCACGGGCTTCACGTCTGCCGTCAAGCAAGGTGGCGGTGTAAGCTACAGCGTCGAGCACGATGAGTCGCATCGCATTTCGGAGATTGAGGAAGATCTGGCGGGCGGTTACGAGAACGTCAACACGTTTACGTACGACGCCGACGGCAACGTCACGCGCATCGACTGCGATGCCGACATGAGCGATTCGTCGAGCACCACGACGTTTACCTACGACGCGGACGGAAACCTGATCAACAAGACGACCCATGCGGGTTATGGCGAGAGCGAGAGCACGTATGTCTACCAGGACGGCAACATGGTGACCAACACCGATACCAGCCCGGCCAATCCTCGGACGGTCGTGTATTCGTACGGATACGACAAGGATCGCGTGACGTCCTTTACGCTGGACTGCCAGGGCGACACGGTGGGAACTACGTGGACGATTACCGCGGGCTACGAGTATGGCAAGGACGGCAACATTTCGCGTATCTCGCCTGTGGCATATGACTCGCACGGCAACGACTACGGCTCGCTGAACTCGTACGCAGCGGTGGATTATTCGTACAGCGACGGAAAGCTCGACAGGATCGATTCCGAGCGCGGCGGCTATGCGGAGTTCTATTACGACGAGTACGGCAACCTGACGTCGGTCGACGAGTATGCCGGACGCGGTTCGGATGCCGAGTTTGAGTTTGAGCACGAGGTCGAGTACCAGCGCTACTTCTGTAACAAGCACGAGAAGAACAAGCCGGAGGAGTGGATTCGTCTGGATGCAGAGTACAACGTCGACCAGGGTAGCTGGAGCAACGACTCCGACTATGGTCGCGAATGCTTTGTAACCATGTACAAGCTCGATCCGCTGGCGGCCAGACTGAACCCGTTTATCAAGTAGCAGCCCACTCGCAAACCACCCAAAGGGGACAGATGCCTTTGGGTGGTTTTTGCTGAAGGGCGGGTGTCTGCGCCGGTTTGTCTCGATCTGTAACAGTAACTTGGCAAAAATGGGCCTAGCTGTTATAGATCGAGACAAAGAGCCGGCGCCATTCGGAAACGTCTCGATCTGTAACATCTGGAGCCGATATTGCCGCCTAGATGTTACAGATTGAGACGAAACCGGCGGGACGGGCTGAGCTGCCCCGCCCAAGCGGCGGAAAAGAAAAGGTAGATTTTTAGGCATGTCCCAAAAATCTACCTTGGTTAGCGCAGCAGCTCGGTGAGGTTTCGCTTAAAACGAGCGCGGTCTTCGCTGGTAAATGCCGCCGGTCCGCGAGTGCGACCGCCGGCGCGGCGCACCTTCTTTTCCTCGTGGCGAATAAACAACTGCATGTCGATGGTAGCTTTGTCGTACACGCGCCCGCGCACGCCGATGGCGGCGGCATCACGTCCGAGCACCATACTCGCCAGACCAATGTCCTGCGTCACGACCACGTCGCCAGCCTGCAGGCGCTCGACAATGGCAAAGTCGGCACTATCGGCTCCCACGCTCACATCGAGCGTGGTGACCCAAAAGCCGCGTCGCGCGTGCTCGGCATCGCGCGGATCCTCGCGGCGAATGTGCCGCTCCAGGTTCTGCGTGCTGTTGCCGGCGATAACAACGGCGACGCCCGCCCGCCGCGCGCAGTCAATCGACTCGCGCGTGACCGGGCAGGCGTCGGCATCAATAAAAAGCGTCTTTGGCATCTAGTGCACCAGTTTGCCAAACTGAATGGCGCGGACAATGAGCGTCACGCCAAACACCAGCAGCGCGGCACCACTAAAGATGACGAGCATCTTGGCCGACCACAGCGGATAGATAAACACGAACATGCCCGCGATGATGGAGAGTGCACCGCTCAGGATGGCGAGGGCGCGGTTGGACGAAAGCTCGGACTCCAGAATGGACATGACACCTTCGACAATCCAGCTAAAGCCGGCCACGATAACCACCATCGTGGTGAGCGTCGCGGTCGAGAAGGCCTGGTTGCGCAGGATTATGACGCCGCCCAGAATGATGAGCAGGTTGGAGATGATGCTCGTAACGCGCCAGCCGGTGGGCAGCAGCGGCTCAAAAATGGCAGCGAACAGCCTGATGGCTGCCGTAATCACAAAGTAGAAGCCCAGGACGGTCGTCAAAAAGACGAGGGACTTGGCGGGCGCAAACAGCAGTGCGATGCCGGCGACGAGTGCCAAGACGCCCGTGATGGCGTAAATCCAGCGCACGGCCTTGACGGCCTTGCCTGCCATGCTTTTCTCGTCAAATCCAAATTGGCTCGATTTTTGGTCATCGTTCTTAAAGATGCCCATAATGTCTCCTTTCCGTGTGGCGCACGTCGTGTTCATTGCTCTCCGTGCGGCGTACGCCAAAAGTGCTGCAAC
Organism: uncultured Collinsella sp.; assembly: GCA_900555355.1. Lineage (GTDB taxonomy): Bacteria > Actinomycetota > Coriobacteriia > Coriobacteriales > Coriobacteriaceae > Collinsella. The sequence goes on along the minus strand of USKV01000055.1, from coordinate 1,083 downwards.
AAGTATCGCCCAAGGGCGCCGATGCATGGGGCGGGAAGGACGAATTGCCGCCCCACATTCCCGAATTGTTACTTTTGTTCCCGCTCCAGTGAGGATTAATCAACAATTGTAGAACATTGCAGCCCTGTTCGTTATTGCCTACGTTTTAGGTTAGATTTTCCTAAGGACAATTGGCTTGTATTGGGGGTCCCTATGAACGAAGCAGTTCCCGCAGCGCCGGTAAGCGCTGAGTCGATGGCAAAGCAGGGTTGCGAAAAGCTCGGCTTGGACGCGTTTGATGCGTTGGTTCGCTGCGCCCGCACGTGCCGTCGCTTTGACGAGTCCATGCGCGTGCCGCATGAGCTTTTGCTTGAGCTGGCGGAGCTGGCGCACCTGACTCCCTGTGGTGCCAATGCTCAGCGTCTGCGTTTTCATGTGGTAAGCGGTGCAGAGGACTGCGCGCGTGTATTTGACGAGCTTGCATGGGCCGGTGCGCTCAAGGATTGGCCGGGTCCTGCCGAGGGCGAGCGCCCGACCGGCTACATCGCGATTCTGGCCGAGCGCGCCGTTCCGGGCAAGCCCGCCGCTCCCATTACCGAGGTCGACACGGGTATTGCCGCGCAGACGATGATGCTCGCCGCCCGCAGCGCCACGCCCGAGGTGGCCGCCTGCATGTTCAAGGCCTTTACGCCCCACGCGATCGATGCCATGGGGCTCGATAACGACAAGTATGAGCTCAAGCTGATCATGGCGTTTGGCGTTCCGGCCGAAACGCAGGTGATCGATGCGATCGATTCCAACCCCGATGGCTCCATCAATTATTGGCGCGACGAGGCACAGGTGCACCACGTACCCAAGCGTTCGCTCGCCGACGTACTGCTGTAGTTGAGCGTCACCGCGGTGTGATCCGGCGGTAAACCACCACAAAGGTACCTGTCCCCTTTGCGGTGGTGCGAGAGGAGGGCGTGTGGCAGATTTGTATTTGGTGCGGCATGGGCAGACTGAGCTCAACGTGCAGAACATTTTGCAGGGTGGGCACGATTCGCCGCTTACGGCGCGCGGGCGCGAGCAGGCGCTGGCGACGCGCGCGGCGTTTGAGGCGCG
>USKV01000054.1 GCA_900555355.1 uncultured Collinsella sp. | reverse complement strand
TCCCGGCTCTGCTTGCCGCAGCTGCCGGAGTGGAAGATGACCCGCCTGCCGCCCAGCGCCCTGCAGAGCGCCGCGCTCTGGAGCAGATAGTTCACGCTGTTCAGCCGCTTTTCCTCGTCCAGGCTGGAGGCGCTGATATAGTAAGGCGCGTGGACGCTGAACAAAATCCCCCGGGCGGCGGCATCGTCAGCCATCTGCCGGGCCTTGTCCAGCCCCAGCCGGACGCCGTGGCCGCACTGGTACTCGAAGGCGTTCAGCCCCATCTTGGCCGTGTACTCCGGGATGTCAAGGCTGGTTTTGCCGCCCTGCGCAGCGAAACTGTCGCTGGTGCCCGCCGTGCCGAACCGGATCTTCCACTCACTCACAGGGTCTTACCTCCCCGGTCGTAGTATTCCTGCCAGTGTTTTTTCTCCCACTTGCGCTTGAGGATGACCTGCGCACCGAGGTCCGGGCCGCGGGGCACCACCATCAGGCCCGGAATGCCGTACAGCGCTGCCGCCATGCGGTCGGCATAGAGCTGGTCGCCCACCATGGCCATTTCCCTGCGCTTCACCTGCATCCGGCGGCGGGCCACCCCCAGCGCAAAGGGCAGGGGCTTGGCGCTGCGGTAGAGGTAGGCAAGGCCCAGCTTTTCCGCAAAGGGGCGCACCCGCTTTTCCGCACCGTTGGAGACGATGGTCAGCTTTACCCCGGCCTTGCGCATTGCGGCAAGCCACGCGGCCACCTCCTCCGGCAGCTCCTGACTGCGGTCTGCGGTCAGGGTGTTGTCAATATCCAGCACCAGAGCCGTAATGCCCTTGGAAGCCAGCCATTCCGGTGTGATATGGGTAACGTCCTTAAAAACATATTCGGGGGTAATGAGCATAAATAGACCCTCTCAGTCTGCCCTGCGCAAAGCAGCTTTAAAATGAAAATAGGGGAACCTGTATAACAGGCTCCCCTACATCGGCGTTAGCAACGCGTTTAAAATCTAAAGCAACGTGCGATTCCAAGCAATCAATTACTTGAACTTGCGCTTGCGGGCTGCTTCGGACTTCTTCTTGCGCTTAACAGACGGCTTCTCGTAAGCCTCGCGCTTACGAACCTCTGCGAGCACACCGCTGCGAGCAGTGCTGCGCTTGAAGCGACGCAGTGCGCTTTCCAGCGACTCGCCCTCTTTAACACGAATTTCCGACATCTTATTCCCTCCCTTGGACCGTGAGGCAGGAATTTCGTTGTTACATGGTAACTAACAGTAGACAGTATAGCGCATTTTCATGCGTTCGTCAACCTTTTTTGAAAACTTTTTTGAGATTTTGTTTGCCTCTGTCGCAGGGCCCAGCTGGTTTACGCAACACAACACTTTGTGCGTCCAGCACAGCCCCACCGGCATGCCAAGGGCTCCCCTATTAGGGGAGCTGGCACGCGAAGCGTGACTGAGAGGTTTACTTCACGGCCAGGTTGACCAGACGGCCCTTGACGTAGATCTCCTTGACCAGCTGCTTGCCTTCCAGCGCAGCAGCCACTGCGGGGTCGGCCTTGGCCGCGGCGATGGCAGCAGCGGCGTCGATGTCGGCAGCCACCTTCAGGCGGGCCTTCACCTTGCCGTTCACCTGCACGGCGATCTCCACCGTGCTCTCCACGCACTTGGCCTCCTCGTACTTGGGCCAGGGGTAGTAAGCCAGCTGCTCGTCGTGGCTGTGGCCCAGCTTCTCCCACAGCTCCTCGGTCATGTGGGGAGCAAACGGGTTCAGCAGCTGGACAACGGTCTCCAGCTCGGCCTTGGTCGCGCCGCCGTTGTCGTACAGGGCGTTGACCAGCGTCATCAGCTGGGCAATGGCGGTGTTGGCCTTCAGCGCGTCGATGTCCTCGCCGACCTTCTTGATGGTGCGGTTGGCAACGGCCTCCAGCTCGGGGCGGACGCCCTCGCCGGGGACGAGCTTCTCGCTCATCGACCAGATCTTATCGAGGAAGCGCTTGCAGCCCTTGATGGAGGAGGTGTTCCACGGGGCGGCCTTCTCAAAGTCGCCGATGAACATCTCATACAGGCGCAGCGTGTCGGCGCCGTACTCGTTGACCACATCGTCGGGGTTGACGACGTTGCCGAGGGACTTGGACATCTTGACGATGGGGTGCTCGGCCATCTCGCCGCCCACGAGCGCGCAGCCCGCGAGCTTGCAGCCGTCGGCCACGCCCTTGATGATCTTTGCCATGTGCTCGGCCTCAATGTGACCGATGGCAACGTAATCCAGGAAGAACAGCGGCTCGGCGCCCGAAGCCAAAATGTCATTGACGCACATGGCGACCAGGTCCTGGCCCACCGTCTCGTGACGGTCCATGATCTGGGCGAGCACGAGCTTGGTGCCCACGCCGTCGGTGCCGCTGATCAGGATCGGGTCTTCCATATCCTTAAGCGCGGCAGCCGAGAACAGGCCACCAAAGCCACCGATGCCGCCGATAACCTCGGGGCGGTTGGTGTCCTTGACCATCTGCTTAATAGCGTCGACGGCACGGCCGCCCTCAGCGGTATCGACGCCGGCGTCCTCATACGTCACATGCTTGCTGTCGCTCATCTGAGCCTTCCTCTCCCACTACCGTGGCGCCGCGCGGGCGCCAAACGGTGCTCATAGTTGCGTTCATTTCGGCGCGCGCCATAACAGCACGCGCCGTCATATCAACAAAACAGCAGGTAAAACCTACCAGAATAAACCTGTCCCTAAATGGCAGATTTTAGGCCTCGCCGTGCTCCTCTTCCCAGCTGCGGTCGTCGTATTTCTCGACCACGGCGTCGTCGTCAAAGTGCAGCGGCTTGTCCAGGTTGCGGGGCTTAAAGCCCTCCATGAACTTGTCGCGGCCAAAGCTCTCGGGAATCGCCACGGGATAACGGCCGGTAAAGCACGCATCGCAGTAACCGCCCTTGGGCATGACCTTAAGCAGGCCCTCAACCGAAAGGAAGGCCAGCGAATCGGCGCCAATGTACTCGCAGATCTCATCGACCGTCTTGTTGGCGCTGATAAGCTGCGACTGCACGTCGGTATCGATACCGTAGAAGCACGGCCAGATGACCTCGGGCGAGTTGATGCGGATATGAATCTCCTTGGCGCCGGCGTTGCGCAGCATCTTGACGAGCTGCACCATGGTGGTGCCGCGGACGATGGAGTCGTCGATGACGACCAGGCGCTTGCCCTCGATGTTGTCGCGCAGTGGGTTGAGCTTCATACGCACGCCCATGGCACGCAGCTCCTGCGTAGGCTCGATAAACGTACGGCCCACATAGCGGTTCTTGATGAGGCCCTCGCCAAAGGGAATGCCGCTCTCGTGCGAATAGCCCTCCGCGGGCGGCAGGCCGGAGTCGGGCACGCCGATGACCAGGTCGGCCTCGACGGGCTCCTCATGTGCCAGCTGACGACCCATGTCATAACGGCAGGCGTAGACGCTCTTGCCGTTCATGATGGAGTCGGGGCGAGCGAAGTAGACCTGCTCAAAGATGCAATTAGCGGGCTCTTCGGCGGCAGGCACGCCCTGCTCGGACACAAGGCCCTCGGCGCTGATGCGCAAAATCTCACCGGGACGGACGTCACGGACGTACTCGGCGCCCACGATGTCGAGCGCACAAGTCTCGGAGGCAACGACCCAGCCGCCGGCACGCGTGACATGGGTGGTGGCGTCGACCGTCGCGGCGCCGTCCTGCGACGGCAGCTGCGAAACGGATGCGGCATCGGCCTGGTCCAGGCCCTCGTCCACGAGCTTGCCCAGCACGAGTGGGCGAATGCCGTGCGGATCGCGGAATGCGTAGAGCGCCTGCTCGTTGATGAGCGTCATGGCGTAGCCGCCGCGCACGAGCTCCATGGTCTTGCGAATGCCCTCGCGCAGATGGCCTGTACGCTGAGTAAAGTAGCCGATGAGTTTGGTCGCGACCTCGGAATCCGAATTGGAGAGGAACGGCACGCCCAACTCGATCAGCTGGCGGCGCAGCTCGTCGGTGTTGACGAGGGTGCCGTTGTGCGCGAGCGCGATAATGACGCTATTGATGGTAGAGAGGTGCGGCTGAGAGGCTTCCCAGCTCTTGGCGCCGGCGGTGCCGTAGCGCACATGACCCACGGCCAGCTGACCGGAGAGCGTCGACAAGTCGGCATTGGAGAACACGCGGTCGAGCAGGCCCAGATCCTTGCGGACCATAACCGTGCCGCCGTCACCCACGGCGATTCCCGCCGATTCTTGGCCACGGTGCTGCAGTGCACGCAGGCCAAAGTACGTCAGTCGAGCCACGTCACGATCGGGCGCCCACACACCAAAAACGCCGCATTCCTCATGCAGCTGGTCGGAGTCCGGATCATACGTCGACATGGCGTTCACCTGTCCCGCGGCGCGCTCGGCCGCGCGGATGGTTTCTTGAGACATGGCATCCCCTCAGAGCCTCGTATTTTGGCGTTACCCGCCTTATTATACGCACGGCGCGACGCGCTCCCCAGCGCATGAGCAGCGCTTTTTAAAAGCCCACCGAGCTAATAATCCGTTTTGCGGCCAAACATTTTATTGGTCTGCCCAGTGCAAGCGCCCGCGCCCCCATATGGCCGCCGCGTCCACCGTTGGGGATTGCAAAGTTGCAATTGGGACGTTCGTCCTGTCTTTTAGCAGGTCGGCGGCGTATCCTAGTAACCTAGGACAAAGCGAGAAAGGTTCTGTATGGATCGAAACGAACTCGACCCCAGCGTCCCCAGCGCCACGGAGGTCAAGAAGATTCCCCTCATCATTAAAGTGTACGCCGTCCTGTGCATCCTGTCCGGCGTGGGCACACTCCCGTCGGTCGCCGCCTTTATGTGGCAGGTCATCACCGCGCTCATTAACGGCAACGCCGCCGCCAAGCTCGGCGACAACACGCTCGTCGCGGTTGGACTCATCGTCGCCGGCATCATGCTCTCTGCGGCAAGTGCCGTCATCCTGATCATCTTTGGCCTGGACCTTATCAGAAACCAGCGCCGCAACGCCGCCCGCCTGTCCTATATCCTTATTGCATTCACCGTCGTCGAGCTTTTGGTCGACGTGATGCTCCAAGGTATCGGGCTCTTCTTGCTTCGTCCCGCTATTCAGCTCGGTATCCTCATCGCGCTTTCAGCCACCGTCGATCCTACGCTTCGCCAGGAGCGCGAACTGCAGCGCCGCCTGCAGGAGATGCTCGACCGCGACGCCGCCGCCGAGGGCATGCTCGGCCGCGACGAAACCGGCGAGGGCTACATCAAGCTCAACTACTTCAACCTGTTCTGGGTATTCTTCGTCTGCAGCGTGTTAGGTCTCATTCTCGAGGAAGTCTGGCATATGGTCGTCGTCGATCCCGGCGTCTATCAGGACCGGGCCGGTATGCTATTTGGCCCCTTTAGCCCCATCTACGGATTTGGCGCGGTGCTCATGACCATGGCGCTCAACCGCTTCTATAAAAAGAATCCTCTGATCATTTTCCTGGTAAGTGCCCTGATCGGCGGCGCTTTCGAGGTGTTTGTAGGCTGGTTTATGCAGACCTCATTTGGCGTGGTGTCGTGGAGCTACTCGCACATGAAACTGTTCGGCATGCCCGACCCACTCGCCGTCCTTACGGGCGGACGCACCTGCACGGGCTTTGCCTGCCTGTGGGGCCTGGGTGGCCTTATCTGGATCAAGCTGCTGCTGCCGAGGCTGCTCAAGCTCATCAACATGATTCCGTGGAAGAGTCGCTACTCGGCTACCGTCATCTTTACCGTCATTATGCTGGTCGACGGCGTCATGACGCTGCAGTCGCTCGACTACTGGTACCAGCGCGTCAACGGCACGGAGCCGGATATTCCCGTCGCGCAGTTCTACGGCAAGTATTTCGATAACGACTACATGGAGAACCGCTTCCAGAGCATGACCATGAGCCCCAAGGATGCGACGCGCGTGTAGCGCCACGCAATGCCGAGATTTTTCAACGCACAGAAAAGCCCGCTGGCAGACTGATTGAACTGCCAGCGGGCTTTTTGTTGGCGAGTGCTGCTGCCGGCCTTACGCCTCGCGCTCGACCTCGCTCACACACTCATTTTTGATGGCACCGACGAGCGCCTGCAGCGCATCGACCACGTGCGGGCGAATGTCCCCGCCGATGAGCACGAGCATGATGTCGTCACCTACGGCAAGCTCGCCGCTTGCCAGCCACACGCGCACATAGCCGACACCCGGCATCGCGCGCGTCGCCTCGATGGCGGCCTGTACCTTGCTGGCGTCGTAGCCAAACACCATGCCGCCCACCTTGTGGCCCGGCGCCACGCCATCGGTCTCGACACCGCGCGCCTCGGCCTTGGGCGTCGCGCGCACCACGCCGTTGTGTGTCAGGTACATCCCACAATCAGCCGCCGAAGCATCGGCCTTGGCTTCGCGCAGCCAAGCATCAACCGAAGGCATCGATTTGCCGTTCTCAAGCATCATTTCTCCTTTTGATTTCCAGGGTAATCTTTTGGGACGGGGCTCCCGGACACTTTATTCCTCGACCGGCGTGAGCACCATGACTGCGCGCGTATTGCTAAATGACAGCGAACGGCAAGTCACAAGCGTTACGACCTTGGTTGCCGAAGCGGCACGATCGGTGGCATCGCTCGCCACGGCAGAGGCACCGTCGAGCATCTCGGACAGGTAGTTCTTGAGCCCGTCATCGCCCTCAAAATTGGGCGTGCGCGCCTTGGAGTACGTATCCTCAACGACCTTGGTCGCCAGCGGACGCAGCTTATACGTAGCATCCCGTGTGATGTAGTACACATATTCAATGCTATCGAACGTTGCCTGGTCAGTCGTATCCGAAATCACGTTGAACATCGACCCATCGTTCATATGGTGGCCGTAGATCGTGGTCTGCTGGTCAACCATTCCCGGCGCGGTGTCATCGCTATCCAGGAAAATGGCCCCAGATGCATTGGCCGTACCGTCGAACAGCGTGTTGAGGTATTTGGAGTTGTTGTTGGTCTGCACCACGGGATAGTTGATGTTGGTTCCCGGCACATAAATCCAACCCACAATCTCGGGGTTTGTCTGAGCAAGCGCATCGAAGTCGATAGTCGGCACGCCGCTGGCGTCCTTATCGCTTACATATTGCTTCTCGATTTTCTGATACGACTCGCTCGCCTGCTTGTAGCCAATCTGTGCATTGATAAAGATGGCAGCGGCGGCAACAATCAGACCGATGCCGATGATGATGAGCAGAATGGGAATAATGGAGCGGCGCTTTTTGCGCGGCGGCTCAGTGTAGCTGGACGCCGCGCCGCTCGTTTGCCTCGGCGTCCGGGCCTGCTTCTTTGCCGTGCCATATGACGAAGGGCGATACGCAGCCGGCGCGTCCTGTCGACGATGCGTCGCCGGCGTCACAGGACGCGGCGCGCGCGGCTGCTGAGGAGAGGATGTCCGACCCTGCTGCGCCGCACTGGCAGCACCCGGCTTCGACGGATCGGGAATCTGAGAAGCCTTGAATCGTTTTCCCTGATAGTCGGACATGGCTCTCCTTATGCTGCAAATGGACTGGCAGAGCGCTTAGGCGTCAGCCATCTCTTGCTTCATCTTCTCGATAACCTTGCGGTACTCGGGGTCGCAAGCGCCCAGAATCTGCGTGGCGTAGATGGCGGCGTTCTTGGCGCCGTTGATGGCAACGCAGGCCACGGGCACGCCCGAAGGCATCTGCACCATCGACAGTAGCGAATCCATACCGCCCAGGTCACTCGTCTTCATGGGCACGCCGATAACCGGCAGCGGCGTAAAGGCAGCCACGACACCACCCAAATGAGCGGCCTTGCCGGCGGCGGCGATAATCACTTTGATACCGCGATCGGCAGCAGTCGAGGCCCACTCGTGGACCTTTGCCGGCGTGCGGTGCGCGCTCGCAATGACGAGCTCATAGGGCACACCGAGCGCCTCGAGCTCGGCGGTGCAGCCTTCCATAACGCCCAGATCGGACTTGGAGCCCATGATGATCCCGACAACCGGCTTCTGATCTGCCATAAACAAAGACCTCCTGTTGAGAGCGGTGACGCAGCGAATCCGCGACCCTTAACTACTGAGAGTAGTATAGCTGCTCCCGTCCCTGCGGTCTTTGTGGCGCTTCGCGGGCGGGCCAGGCTTTATCTTCACTCCGGTTGCTTCGCAAAGTCGTTCAGAT
>USKV01000053.1 GCA_900555355.1 uncultured Collinsella sp. | reverse complement strand
CTGGCACCCACCAGCGTGGGGCGACCGGTATGCACGCGCTCGACGACAAGCCACGAGACCATGCCCGCCGCGCTGGCCGTCACGGTGTTGAGGATGGCAAGCGCCGCCACGGCGTCGGCCTTAAACTCGCTGCCGCCGTTAAAGCCAAACCAGCCAAACCAAAGCAGCCCGGCGCCCAGCGCCACAAACGGCACGTTATGCGGACGGTAGCTCACCATGCCAAAGCCGCGACGACGGCCGAGCATTAAGCAAAGAATCAGACCCGTGAGACCGGACGAGATGTGCACCACGTCGCCACCGGCAAAGTCGAGCGCGCCGATAATGTCGCCGATAAAGGAGCCCTCGCCGCCCCAAACCATGTGGGCGAGCGGCGCATAGACCACGAGCAGCCAAATGCCCAGGAAGGCCGTCATGGCCCCAAACTTAACGCGGCCGGCCAGGCTGCCCGTGACGATAGCAGCCGTGATCATGGCAAAAGCCATTTGGAAGGCGATGTTGATGACCTGAGGGTAGACGGCACCGTCCGCGGCATTGCCCTCGGCCGCCTGCAGCACCTGGCCGAGCACCGGCAGGCACAGCAGCTGGTCAAGGCCTCCAATAAACGGGCTGGAACCGTCGCCGCCGTAGGCCAGCGACCAGCCGGCAACAATCCACAGCACACCAACCAGACCAATGGCGCCAAAGCACATGAGCATGGTGTTGATGACATTTTTGCGCCTAGACAGACCGCCATAGAAAAACGCCAGACCCGGTGTCATTAAAAACACGAGCATGGTGCAGATGAGCATAAACGTTGTCGATCCCGTATCGTACATTCGCTCCCCCTTGGTCGCATGAACGTTGTCGGCGCCCATAATGCGGCCGAGAGGCAACTGGTATAGACCAGATACGACGTTGTTAAACGCTGCGTTGTCGAATGGAAACGGTGCCGCAATCTTGGAAACGGCGCGGCAACGGACGCGAAACGAACGGGAAATACGCAGGCAAGGGAGCCGTGAGCGTACCCATCCCGGCTAGTGCCAAAACAGCTCGTGGGCGCGGTCGCGGAGATTAGTTGCTCGAATGACACCTTCGTAGCGATTGATGCGCAGACGCGGGAAGGCATTGAAAAAGCGCAGATCACGACGACTGAGTGACACGCTCGGTACCGGACGGCTCATGCGCTTACCGGCAAGGCGACGACTGAGCGACGGACGCGGCATGCTCGGCGCGGCATCGGCCACGCGGCGGGCAGCGAGCGCCAGGCCGCGAGCACCATCCGAAATAAACGTCGGCATCGAAGCCTTCTCGCGCAGGGCATCGAGCGTCGCATCGCCCAACTCCGCCAGCCATGCGTTAACGGCACGGCTGCGGATATGCGTCTGTGTCACCGAGTCGATCGCCGAATCGGGAATACGTTCGAGCATGGAGTCGGACGCATCGGCGAGCGACTCATTGATGCGGTCGGCAAGGTCGGCGCGCACACGCTCCAGCTGATCGGACAGACGCCGCCAGCTCGCCAACGAGCACGCTGCGTCGACCATCATCGCGACCGCGACGATAAAGGCGGACAGCCGCACAATCAGCACCGGCAGATGGGCAAGCAGACCCAACACCGCCGGCTCCACCACGCGACAAATGCACAACGCACCCAGGCCAAACGCGCATGCCCAGTACAGGCAGATACGTCCGTGCAGGTTAAACGGCAGGTGCGAATAGTCCCAAAAGCGAGCGCCTGTTGTTTTTTCCAGCAGCACGCCCACGCTGTACTCAATCACGCTGCATACGAGCGCTGAAGCGACAAACTGGCTCGACGCGTCAGGAATTCCGCGCAACAGCAGCCAGCAGGCAATGCCGCCCGCGCCATAGATAGGGCAGCACGGCCCCAGCAAAAAGCCGCTGTTGGCAAAGCGTCCGTGGTTGAGCATGGCGCAGACTGTCGATTCCCATGCCCAACCGCAAAAACCGTAGAAGGCAAACGAGAGTACCAGCGCCGAGAGCGGACAGGCGGCAAGCGTCGCGCCGTCAAATGCCATGTCGATCGCGGTCCCCACCGTCTACCCTCTCCTCTTCTCGCTCGATTCGCCACTCATGCCATCGTCCGCCTCGTCCTTGCGCGGCAGGCGGCCGGCAACCGTCTCGCGCAGAGCGCACCATTTATCTGCCAGGCATACAATCCAAGCTTCACGACACGTCGGCGGCACTGGCACCAGCGGAAACATATGGCGCGCGATGATATTCCGCTCGCGCGGCGTCAGCTCAAAATCCTCTTCGGCTCGCGCCAGGGCAAAAAACGGATGGCGAAAGCCATGCAGCCGATGGCTTGGGTCGGGATCGTGCCAATCGTAGAGAAAGTAATCGTGTAACAAGGCTCCGCGCAGCAACGAGGCGCGGTCGACCGAGACACCGACGCGGCCCAGGCGCTCGGCAAAGGACAGGCTTGCCCGCGCTACCGAGGTCACATGTGTATAGACCGTCACATCGCCATGCTGGATAAACTCGCGCGTCAGGTCCAAGCGGCCCGCCTGGGCGAGCTGGCGGGCGGCATCGTCGACCTCGTGCGCGATTTTCTCGGCACGAACGACATCGGACATGCTGCCTCCTTCCAGCGACTCACAGCGATAAGCCACGGCCTGTGCACAATCGATAAAAACATCATGGAACACATTAGTATGGCATCGGACAAAACGTTTTGCCCCACCAGTTGGCGAATTACCGCGCCGCCGTCACATATCAAACGCCAAAATGTGCGAGACTGTTTTGTGCAATTGTGCCGGCCAAGGGAGTGCCGGCGCACGATTCGCATGGAGTAACCCACAACGATGCTGCTTACGCAAACGACAACGCCCGAGGACGTCAAGGCTCTCGACCGCGCCGAGCTTCCGCTGCTCTGCGGCGAGATCCGCCACGCCATCCTCGAAAGCTCCGCCGCCGTCGGCGGGCACGTTGCCCCCAACTTGGGCGTCGTTGAGCTTACGGTTGCGCTTCATCGCGTGTTTAACTCCCCCATCGACAAGATTGTCTTTGACGTTTCGCACCAGACCTACGCCCACAAGGCGCTGACGGGGCGCGCGTACACTTATATCGATCCGGAGCGTTATGGTGAGGCTTCTGGCTTTGCCAATCCCGACGAGTCCGAGCACGACCTGTTTGCCATGGGCCACACCTCCACATCGGTGAGCCTGGGCTGCGGCCTGGCGCATGCTCGTGACCTGGCGGGCGACACGTATAACGTCATTACCGTTATTGGCGACGGCTCGCTTTCGGGCGGCCTGGCGTTCGAGGGCCTCAACAATGCCGCCGAGCTCGACAGCAACTTGATCATCATCGTCAACGATAACGACCAGTCCATTGCCGAGAACCATGGTGGCCTGTATCGCAATCTGGCCGAGCTGCGCGCCAGCAACGGCGCCTGCGAGCGCAACGTTTTCCGCGCGATGGGGCTCGACTACCGCTATCTGGACGCCGGTAACGATGTGTTGGCCCTCGTCGACGCGCTGCAGGAGCTGCGCGACATCGACCACCCCATCGTGCTGCACGTCTCGACCGCCAAGGGCAAGGGCTTTGAGCCAGCCCAAAACGACCCCGAGCGCTGGCATCACGTAGGCCCCTTTGACATGGCGACCGGCCGCAAGCTCTGCCCGGGCCATCCGAGCGAGCCCGCGCCGCGCACCTATGCCGATATTACGGGCGAGGCGCTCGGCGCCGCCATCGAGCGCGATCCGCAGGTCGTGGGCATCACGGCCGCCACGCCCTACATCATGGGCTTTACACCCGAGCTTCGCGCTGCCGCCGGCAAACAGTTCGTCGATGTGGGCATTGCCGAGGAGCACGCCGTGACCTTTGCCACCGCGCTCGCCATCGCCGGCGCCAAGCCGGTCTTTGGCGCGTACGGCACGTTTTTGCAGCGCGCCTACGACGAACTGTGGCACGATCTGTGCCTCAACGACGCCCCCGCAACCATTCTGGTGTTTGGCGCGTCGATCTTTGGCACCACGTCCGAGACGCATCTCTCGTTCTTTGATATTTCCATGCTGGACGGACTTCCCAACATGCGCTACCTGGCACCGGTCTGCATGGAGGAATACCTATCCATGCTGAGCTGGTCACTCGACCACCGCGAGCATCCCGTGGCGATCCGCGTACCGGGCATCGGCCTGGTGAGCCGTCCCGACCTTGCGCCCGCCGAAGACACCGACTACAGCGCCGTTCGCTACAACGTGGTGCGCCAGGGTCGCGACGTTGCCGTGCTCGCACTTGGCGATTTCTTTGAGCTGGGCGAGCGCGTGGCAAACCGCTTGGCTGCCGAGTACGGCATCGAGGCCACGCTCGTCAACCCGCGCTTTGCAACCGAGCTCGACCACGAGTTCCTCGACAGCCTTGCCGCCGAGCATCGCGTTGTCGTCACCCTCGAGGACGGCATCTTGGACGGCGGCTGGGGCGAGCGCGTGGCATGTTATCTGGCATGCACGCCGCTGCGCACCCGCACCTTCGGCATCGCCAAGGGCTTCCCCGACCGCTACGACCCCAACGAATTGCTCGCACAGAACGGCATGACGGTCGAGAACATGGCCGCCGAAGCCGTAAGGCTACTCAACGAGTAAGAAAACCTCCGCAAGGGAAGCACCCCTGCGGAGGTTTTTGTTTTCACAGCTCAATTATCTCAATCTGTAACATCTAGAGCCCGAATTCCCGTCTAACTGTTACAGATCTAGATAAGACGTCTTAGTCCCAGACCTTTGTCTCAATCTGTAACAGATAGAGACCTTTTGGCCCTCCAGATGTTACAGATTGAGACAAAACAGCGAGGCGGGCCGCCACATCTGCAAGAACCACCACAAAGGTGCCTATCCCCTTTGTGGTGGTTTTAAGTCATGGTCGGTGCGAAAAACGAATAACCGTTCATACGCGATCTCCTTACTTATATATGCGTCGCGTTGCCGCCATTATAGCGACCGCTGTGAGCGATCATGCCGTCTACAAAACGCTATTTCAGCTGCAATAACTAACGTTTCCCCAGATAAAACCTGCCAAAATAAACCTGTCCCTTTTTAGTAGGTACAATAACCCATAAGGCAAGTATGTTTCTGAGTTATTTCGTGTTGACCCATTTGAGCGCGATGGGGTATAACTCTACTCAACCGCTAGGGATTTTATTGAGAAAGGTGTTCTACCATGAGCAAGAACCTCTCCCAGCAGGTCGTTCTCGACCGCCGCGGCTTTGTCGCCGCCACCTTCGCAACCGTCGCCGGCCTTGGTCTTGCCGGCTGCTCCGACACCAGCGCCGAGGCCGACAAGGGTTCCGCCGCCGGCTCCTCCAAGGGCTCCGAGGATACCGAAGCTTCCACCACGCTCGACGCTAAGGCATTCGACAAGCTCGTCGACAACGGCCCCAAGGCCGATGACGACGCCATCGCCGCCAGCACCTGGGCGACGGCCGTCAAGGACGCGGGCGTCTTTAAGATCGGTGGCGTTCAGACCTCCACGCTCTTCTCCCTCCTCAACGAGAAAGACGGTCAGACCCGCGGCTTCGATGCCGGCATCGCGCAGCTTCTGTCCAACTACATCCTGGGCGAGAACAAGGTCGAGATCACCCAGGTGACCTCGGACACGCGCGAGTCCGTCCTGCAGAACGGTCAGGTCGACGCTGTCTTTGCCACCTACACCATTACCGATGAGCGCAAGAAGCTCGTCTCCTTCGCCGGCCCCTACTACTACACCCAGCAGGCCATCCTGGTGCTCGCCGATAACGACGACATCAAGAGCGTCGACGACCTGGCCGACAAGAACGTCGCCGTCCAGTCCGGCTCCAACGGCCCTGCCATCCTGGAGGAGTTCGCTCCCAAGGCC
Source organism: uncultured Collinsella sp. (assembly GCA_900555355.1). Lineage (GTDB taxonomy): Bacteria > Actinomycetota > Coriobacteriia > Coriobacteriales > Coriobacteriaceae > Collinsella. The sequence goes on along the minus strand of USKV01000053.1, from coordinate 2,445 downwards.
AGCCAGCAGGAGTTCAAGACCGACGAGGAGGCCCGCCAGGCACTCCAGCAGGGCCGGGTCGATGCCTACGTCATCGATAACAACATGCAGCAGAGCGCCCTGGTCCGCGAGCCCGGCAAGTACAAGATTGCCGGCAAGCCCTTCGGCAGCAAGGAGCCCTACGGCATCGGTCTGCCGCTCGATTCCGACGGTGTCGCCTTTGTCAACGACTTCCTTAAGAAGATCGAGGACGATGGCACCTGGACCGAGCTGTGGCAGATCTGCATCGGCGACCGTACGGGCGACACCAATGTTCCCGAGCTGCCCGAGATCGGCGCCTAGGCAGCGAGCCTGGTAACGACCGCAACGAAACCATATGGAAACGCATGGTGCGCTTTATTGCGGTAAACTGTTTCCTCACTGAGTTGTCGGGGCTTCCGTACACACGGGAGCCCCTTTCCTTATCGGCGGGAGGTCCGCATGAGTCTCTCCGAGCTCTGGTCGCTCTATGGCCAGAACTATATCGACGCGCTGCTAGCAACCTGGGGCATGACGCTTGAGTCGTTTGCCATCGCCATGGTACTGGCCGTCGCCGTCACCGTGATGCGCGTGTCGCCGCTTAAGCCGCTGCGCGTCTTTGGCGACCTGTATGTCCAGGTCTTCCGTAACATCCCCGGCATCGCGCTGCTCATCATCGTCGTCTATGCGCTGCCGCCGCTCAAGGTCGTTCTGCCCTACCGCACCTGCGTTATCGTCGCCACGGTACTTTTGGGCTCGGCCTTTGGTTCCGAGAACTTTATGAGCGGCATCAACACCGTTGGCGTCGGTCAGGTCGAAGCCGCACGTTCGCTCGGCATGAGCTTTAACCGCATCCTCGCCAAGATCGTGATTCCGCAGGCGCTGCGCTCGAGCGTGCTGCCCATGACCAACCTCTTTATCGCCGTTATGCTCACTACCGCCTTGGGCAGCCAGGTGCCGCTTAAGCCGCAAGAGCTTACCGGCGTGGTGAGCTATATCAACACGCGCTCACTTGGCGGCGTCGCCGCGTTCTTTATCTCGGCGCTCGGCTACCTGGGCACGGCCTTTGTGGTGAGCCACATTGGCAACTATATCGATAAGAAGGTGAGGATCCTCCGATGAGCAAGCATTCCTCCCCCGCACTTACCATGCGCGATGCGCTCTACGAGGCTCCCGGCCCCAAGATGCGCGCCAAGATTCGCATCGGCACCGCCATCTCGCTTGTTGCCGTCGCCGCGCTCGTCGCCCTGGTGCTGCAGCGCTTTTATGTGACCGGCCAGCTTTCGGTCCACTATTGGTATTTCTTTACGCACCTCACCACCTGGAAGTTCTTGCTTGCCGGCTTTGAGGGCACCGTTAAAGTCGCACTCACCGCTGGCGCCATCGCGCTGGTGCTGGGCTTAGCCCTTATGCTCGGCCGCACCAGCGACATTAAGCCGCTGCAGCTGGTCTGCCGCGTGCTCACCGATTTCTTCCGCGGCGTGCCGAGCCTTCTGTTCATCTATTTCTTCTTTTTGGTGCTACCCCAGTACAAGATCGCGCTGCCGTCGTTTTGGATGCTCACGCTTCCCGTCGCGCTCGCCGCAGCCGGCGTACTCGCCGAGATCTTCCGCGCCGGCGTCAACGCCGTGCCGCGCGGGCAGGTCGAGGCGGCCCAGGCGCTCGGTCTCTCCAAGGCTAAAATCACCTTTAAAATCGTGTTGCCGCAGGCCATTCGATTTATTATTCCGTCGTTGATTTCGCAGCTCGTGGTCGTAGTCAAAGACACCACCGTCGCCTACGTGGTGAGCTACCCCGACCTCATGCAAAATGCCCGTGTGCTCATTACCAACTACGACGCCCTCGTGTCGGTCTACCTGGTAATCGCGGTCATCTACATCCTCATCAACGTCGCGATTAACAAGGCCGCTGTCTACGTTTCGCACAAGACCGGCGCGACCATCATCCGCTAACGCTTTACCATTTCGAATCATAAGGAGCCGAGCACCATGGCACAGAGCACCTCATCCACCGGCAATCAGCCGCTGATCGAGCTCAGACACGTCGATAAGCACTATGGCGAGCTGCACGTTCTCAACGACATCAATCTGTCGGTCGACCGCGGCGAGGTCGTCGTGGTGATCGGACCCTCGGGCTCGGGCAAGTCGACCATGTGCCGCACCATCAACCGCCTGGAAACCATCGACTCGGGCGAGATCCTCATCGAGGGTGAGCCCCTGCCGCAGGAAGGCAAGGATCTTGCCCGCATGCGCGCCGAGCTGGGCATGGTGTTTCAGCAGTTCAACCTGTTCGCACATATGACCGTACTGCAGAACGTCATGCTGGGGCCGGTCGATGTGCTGGGCGTCTCCAAGGACGAGGCCCGCGAGCGCGCCATGGACCTGCTGAGCCGCGTGGGCGTTGCCGAGCAGGCCGACAAGGTGCCCGCACAGCTCTCGGGCGGCCAGC
>USKV01000052.1 GCA_900555355.1 uncultured Collinsella sp. | reverse complement strand
ACTGCCTGACCGACAACCGCAACCGCACCGCCGCTGATGTCCGTTCCGCCTTCTCCCACGCTGGCGGCAACCTGGGCACCTCCGGTTCCGTCGCCTTCCAGTTTGAGCGCAAGGGCCAGATCGTCGTCGCCAAGGAGATCCTGGACGAGAACGCCAAGAAGGAGACCATGATCGCCAACGGTCCTGCCGGTGACGAGGATGAGTTCATGATGGCCATCGCCGAGGCCGGTGGCGAGGACTACGAGGACGCCGGCGAGGAGTGGATCGTCTGGACCGCTGCTAACGACGTCATGGCTGTCTCCAAGGCACTCGAGGAGCAGGGCGTCCAGGTCAAGGGCTCCGAGACCACCATGGTCCCGACCACCCCGACCGAGGTCTCCGGTACCGACGCCAAGAAGGTCCAGCGCCTCATCGACCGTCTTGAGGAGCTCGACGACGTCCAGGATGTTTACAGCACCATGGACATGACCGACGAGGTCATCGCTGCCCTCGAGGAGGAGTAGCGCCCGCGCGGGTTAAGCCGCGCATATCTGGGCATAATGAAGCGAGCATGCAAGCCTCGTGGAATAGATGAGCCGGATCCGCGTGCGTATGGCACCGGACCCGGCTCTTTTATAATGATGCGAATCGTTTTGCATTCTGTGGACCGAAACCTGAAGGGAGCGCGCGTGCGCGTACTCAAACGAGCCCTAGCGATCGTGTATCTTGCCGCCGCCATCGTGGCGCTGGGCACGCTTGTCTGCCAGTTCTGGGGACCGTATACGTATCGCTTTATGCTGCTGTTGCGTGACGCCATGCCTCGCGTCGTCGTTACGGTGTGTGCCGCTATCGTGGCGCTTGGCGTGCTCATCGGGTTTTTCCGCCTGATGTTCGCGCGTCGCGAGCCGTCCTGCGTGCATCCGGCGGGGGAGCGCAATATCGAGGTCACGCTCGCAGCGCTTTCCTCGTGCGCCCGTGCCGCGGCGGAGTGCGATGATCGCGTGATGGTTGAGCATATCGAGGCGCGCGTTCAAGGCTCCGACGAGTCGCGCGTTCGTTTTAAGGTCGAGGCCATCGCGCTCGATGATAAGGACGTTGCCGCTCTTGCCACCTCGATGCAGCAGCGCATCGAGAAGGCCTGCGACACCATGCTCGGCACGCCGGGCACGACCGCGCGCGTCCGTTTTTTGCCATCCAAGACTACCGTCCAGACCGTGGAGGTTTCCGGTGAGTGATACCAATCAAGACAAGACCGCCCGCACGCCGCGCCTGACGATCGACCAGAACGCTACGCCGGCAGGCGAGTCCGCCGACACCAAGCCCGAGGCCGGCGAGCAGCACGACAGCGCCGCCAACGACTTTGACGAGGCCATGGGTCTCATCAAAGGTACGGGCGCTGCTGTCTGGAGCTACGCCGTACGCCACCCCAATACTACGCTCGGCGCCTTGGCAGGCTTTATTCTCGCCGTGCTGGTACTTACGTTGGGCCTGTGGGACACGCTCGTCATCGCATTCTTTGTGCTGATCGGTGCCGTGATCGGCCAGATTCGCGACGGCGAGAACGGTATCGTCAACTTCTTCGGCCGTCTGTTTAGCGGCCGCTAATATGAATTCGACTGTCGCATCTGCGGCAGGCATAAGGAGGAACCATGGCTTTTAACACGAAGGTCGATGTGGCCGATACCGAGCTCGAGGCGAATGAGGCCGTCGCCGATGCCGGGGACGTGACGCTCGAGGACGAGGCACTCGTCGAGGCCGAGTCCGATACGGACGAGGACAACGAGGAGATGGACGAGGAGGCGGACGAGTCCGAGGACTCGCTGACCTATTCCAACGGTGTGATCGAGAAGATCGTTGCCATGGCCACCCGCGAGGTGCCGCATGTTCTGGGCATGAAGGGTAACCTCATGCACTTTGTGCAGGAGCAGTTTGGTGCCGAGAATCTGACCAAGGGCGTGACGGTCGAGGTCACCGACGACAACCGCGTGGTCGTCAACATCTCGGTTATCATCGAGTACGGCGCCTATGCGCCTGCGATCTTTGACGACGTTAAGGCGCGCGTCACCGAGCGTCTGGCCGCGATGACCGGCCTTGAGGTGGCAGGCGTCAACCTGCGCATCGAGGATGTCATCACCCCCGAGGAGTACGAGCACCGCACCAGCCAGCACGAGTAACCTACCAAATAGGGACAGGTTTGTTTCGATAGGTTTTACCTGCGAAAACGCTAAACGGTCGACCGCGCAAGCAAAAGTGCGGTCGACCGTTTTCTATATGCCCCCGATGCAGGCATACCGCTCGTCTAACTAAGGGTTGCAATCTTCGCGTTCCGCGTTACCCTAATGGGCGCATTGTTTCCAAATTGTTAACGAAGGGTTGCCGTAATGGCCGACGAACACGAGACCGAAAGCAAGGCATGGGCGATTGAAGCCGCTGCGGCAGAGGCGGCGTCGCGTGCCGCCGAGGAGATGCATCGTCCTCCGGTGGTGCCGATGGAGCGCGTTGTCGGTCGCGAGGATATCGAACGTGGCGAGCGCGCCGGCCGCAAGCGCAGCCAGGAGCCAGGCTTTCCGCGCTTTTTTGCCGAGCTCAATCTGGGCCTGATCCTCACGGCGTTCGCCATCGTGGCCTTTAAAACCCCCAATCACTTTGCCTTCGGCGGCACCTCGGGCGTGTCGGTCATTCTTTCCACGCTGTTCCCGACCCTGCCCGTCGGCGTCTTTATGTGGATTATCAACGCGGTCTTGGTCATCCTGGGTTTTATCTTTTTGGAGCGCAAGGCAATCCTTTGGAGTGTCTTTGCCTCGTTTGCGCTTTCGGCCTACGTCTCGCTGTTTGAGATCTTCATTCCGACGGATGTTTCGATGACGGGCGATATGTGGCTCGACCTGTGCTTTGCCGTGATACTGCCGGCGCTCGGCAGCGCCATCGTCTTTGATATTGGCGCCTCGACGGGCGGCACAGACATCCTCGCCATGATCCTCAAGCGCCGTACCACACTCGAGATTGGTCGCGCGCTGTTGCTGGTCGATATCGGCATCGTGACCATCGCGGCCTTTTTGTATGGTCCGCGTATCGGTCTGTATTGCGTGCTCGGCCTGTTTGCCAAGACGCTTGTGGTCGACAAGGCCATCGAGAGCATTCATCTTCGTAAGGTCTGCACGATCATTTGCTCCGAGCCCCTTAAGGTCGAGGAGTTTATCGTCAAGCATCTCAACCGCACGGCAACGATCAGCCGTGGCTATGGTGCCTTCTCGGGCAAGTGCGTCACGGTGATTATGAGTGTGCTGAGCCGTCGCGAGGCAGTGCAACTGCGCCGCTATACCCGCGAGATTGACCCTGGCGCCTTCATCACCATCGTCGATAGCTCCGAAATCGTCGGCAAGGGCTTCCGCGGCACAAACTAGCCCGGGCGTACCCTTCGAATCATTGAATAAAGCCGGCTGCGTTGCAAATCGGTCATCTTGGGGTATTTGTCCCCACATTGGGCGATAATGATGCCAAAGACATCGTTTGCGATCCAGGTGATTCGCTCTAGATACGAAGGGATGATTTCGATGTTCTGTTCGCAGTGTGGCGCCCCCATGGGCGATAGCGACAAGTTCTGCGGCGTGTGCGGTGCCCCTAATACCGAGGTTAAGGCCGCCGGTCCCGCTCCGCAAGCTCAACCTCAGCCGCAGGGTCAGCTGTTTGCCCAGCCGCAGCCGCAGCCGTTCGTTGCGCCCCAGCCGGCTATGAACGCGCCCAAGGGTTGCATGGCTCAGGCCTTCAACGACATGCTCAAGGTTCCCGGCGCCTTGGTTCGCGTATGCCAAATCGCCTTTTTGCCGGCGCTGATCTGCGTCGTGTCGGTGCTTGTGCTGTTTATCCCCGTTATCTGTGGCATTGCGGCGGCCATTGGCTTTTTGCTTGCGTACGTGGCAAGCGTGTGCGGTGCCGGCTTTGCTATCGAGTGGGGTCGTGACCTGTCGCTCAAGGATGATAACGGCATGGAGCGTCCGCTGTTGCGCTCGACCTCGTTTGGATTGGGCATTTTCTCGTCTGTCATTACCGGTGTGCTCGAGTTCGTGGCCATTATTCCGGTGATTGGCGTGGTGTTCTCGGCTATCGAGAGCGTCGTGATCGGTGCCGTCGGTTCATATTATTTCAATGGTTCGAGCGGTCTCGAGGCCGCACTCTTCGGCTCGATGGGCCTGCTCGTCTTTGCCATGATCGTGTCGGTGGTACTGGGCATCTTCTTTAAGATGTTTGGTGATGCTGCCGTGATGCACTTTGCCGTCGTCGGGCGCGTGGAGAGCGCGTTCTCGCTTGAGAAGGTTTGGAAGTCCTATAAGGCCAACCTGGGCAAGTTGTTCTGCGCATCGATTCTCCCCGAGTTTTTGACGGGCATCGTGTCGCACGTCATCACGTGGATCTTCACCGCCATCTTCGGCGCCATTGCTACGTTTGGTATGTATAGCTATTACTATCGCCCCACGGGTCTTGAGGCAATCATCGAGGGCGGCGGCATTACGCTCATCCTGTTCTTGATGATCGTTGCCTTTGTCACGGTGTTCCTGACTGTGTTTGGCAAGATGCTCAAGTATCGCGCCGTTGGCTATTGGGCGGCACGTCATGCCAGCGAGTGGGCCGATGAGGATGCCGACGATGTCCTGACGTTTGTGCTCCCGGGTGAGAAGAAGCCTACTCCTGCGGGATTCAACCCCACGGCCGCCACTGGTGCTGCGCCTGCCCCGGCGCCTGCCCCTGCACCTGCTCCGGCACCTGCCCCGGCGCCTGCCCCGGCGCCCGAGGCGACGCCTGCGGAGCCCGATTGGAATGCCGTTGCCACGCCGGCGGATGAGCCGGGCGATAATCCTGCTGCCGAAAACAATCAAACCGAATAGTCGGTCGAGGCGCCCTGGGCAACTGAGCCCGGGGTGCCTTTTTCTACTGCGGAAGCAAGAAAATGCCTGGGAAAACGGTTGCAGCAATATTTCTCGGAAATTGATCAATGTTGCGCAACAACGTCGCGGCTATTGTTGAGAACATAGTCGTGTAAGGTTTGAAGGCGTGCAACGCCTTAGGAAAAGGAGAGGCTTATGTTCTGTCCCACTTGTGGTTCTCCCATTTCGGATGATGCCAAATTCTGCCCCGTCTGCGGTTCTGCCGTCGGTGCCGCTCCCGCTGCTCCTGCTCCGCAGCCAGCGCCGCAGCCTGCACCTCAGCCCCAGCCTGCTCCGCAGCCCACACAGATTCAGCCCACTCCGGTTCAGGCTGTTCAGCCTCAGCCGCAGCCCCAGCAGTACGCGAATCAGCAACAGTACACCGGTCAGTACGCCCAGCAGCCTGCTGCAGCTCCGATGGGCTATGGACCTGTAAAGAGCGACCGTAGCTTGATTGGCTGGCTCCTGCTTTCTATCGTGACCTGCGGCATCTATTCGTATTACTTCCTCTACTGCCTGGCTCGCGACATCAATACCATGTGCCAGGAGGATGGCGATTCCACGCCGGGCATTGCCGCGTTCATCTTGCTGTCGTTTGTGACCTGCGGTTTCTATGCCCTCTACTGGTACTATAAGATCGGTAACCGCCTGCAGGCCAACGCCCCTCGCTATGGCCTGGTGTTCCAGGAGAACGGCACCACCATTCTTATGTGGCAGATTGTCGGTGCGCTCCTGTGCGGCCTTGGTCTCATCTTTGCCATGAACATCATCATCAAGAACACCAACGCAATGGCTACGGTCTACAACACCCGTCTCGGCGTGCGTGCCTAACGATCAAGTCGTCGTGAGTAATACTCAGGGACATAAGGGCGCGGCGGAGCTCATTCGCCGCGCCCTTTCTTGCATCGGCGCGCTCTTTGTCGCCTGGCTCGCACTCTACCTGCTCGATATCGGCTGCGTGTTTCGCCTGATGACGGGCATTCCCTGTCCGGGATGTGGCATGACGAGGGCCTGGCTGGCAGCACTGCGCCTCGATTTTGCGGCGGCCTTTGCCTACCATCCGCTGTTTTGGGTGGTGCCGATTGCGTTTGTGCTCGCGTTCGTGCGCGAGGAGGTGGCATCGAGCAAGCTAAAGCGTGGTATCGACATTGCGGTCACCGTGTTGTGCGTGCTGGTCGTCGTCGTATGGATCGTGCGCCTCATCAATCCGGCAGATGCCGGTCTGCTCTTTGGCGGCTATGCGCCCGCCGGAGTTCCCGACGATATCATCCACCTCGAACCCCCACGCTGGCTCACCATCCTTCGCTCTTACCTGTCGTGACGGAGGACGCGCTAGAAAAGCGGTCGACACATAAGCGGGGGCGAACGTTGAGATAACGTCCGCCCCCGCTTTGCTTTAGCCAGGCTGTTATGGATGGGCGTGATGGCTACTCGTCGCGCTTCTCCTCGTGGCGAGCGGCAGTCCGGGCATCGTGAATGCCCTTGATGGCGGCATGGCGGGCGGTGCGGGCGTCGTGCATGGCGTCGCGGGCCTCGGCGGCCGTTGCCTTGGCAGAGCGTAGCTTGGCTGCCAGGTCGGGATTGGTCTCGGCAACCGCGGCGATCGTGGGGCCGTCGAGCTCTTCTTGCGTGGGCTCGGCTAAAAAGTCGATGGCATACTGAGCGGCTACCATGGAGCCCTTGGCGAGCACGCTCTCGTCGATCTTATAGAAGCAGGAGTGCTGGGCATAGGTGGCGCCAATCTGGGGGTTGCGCGTGCCAACAAAGGCGAGCACGCCCGGTACGCGGCGCAGATACTCCGAGAAGTCCTCGCCCGAAAGCGTGCCGCGGTAATGGCCCTCGCCCGCGGGACCCAGGCACTTGAGCACAGCTTGGCGGCAGCGCTCGCTCGAGGCGGCATCGTTTTCGACCTTGTAGTTGGCGATGGTGTAGTCGGTGAGCTCGGCCTCGGCGCCTAGTGCTGCTGCGGTGTGCTCCACGATGCGGCGCATAAGCTCGGGCATCTCTTCATGCGTCTTGTCGCCATAGGTGCGCACCGTGCCGGCGAGGTACGCCGTGCCGGCGATAACGTTGCGCGCGGTGCCGCCATGCAGCTCGCCGACGGTGATGACGGCAGGTTCGTAGGGGCTAATCTCGCGCGAGACGATGGTCTGCAGGGCGTTGACGATTTCGGCGGCAACCATAACGGCGTCGTGGCCGCGCTGGGGCATGGCGCCATGGCACGAGGTGCCGCGGACGTCGATGCGGAACCAGTCGGTGTTTGCCATGCGCGGGCCGGGCTCGCAGCTTACGGTGCCGGCGTCGACCTCGCTCCAGATGTGCGCGGCGTAGGCGCCGTCGACGCCGTCGAGTACGCCCGTGCCGATCATGAGCTTGGCGCCTTGGCCGTTTTCCTCGCTGGGCTGGAATACGATGCGAATCTCGCCGTGGATGTCATCGGTCATGTGGCGCAGGATTTGCAGCGTGCCGAGCATCATGGCGATATGGCAGTCGTGACCGCAGGCGTGCATGCAGCCTTCGTTGACGCTGGCGAACTCCTCGCCGGTCTGCTCGGTGACAGGCAGGGCGTCGATATCGGCGCGCAGCAGGATACGGCGGCGCGGCGTGCCGTCCTCGCGGTAGGCATCGGGCGCGGTACCGCGGAGCGTCGCCACCAGGCCCGTCTTGAGCGGGCGCTCGTAGGGGATATTCATGGCGTCGAGCTGGTTGGCGATGTCGGAAGTCGTGCGCTCCTCGGCAAGGCTCAGCTCCGGGTGCTTATGGAAGTGCCGGCGCTGCTTGATGATGTAGGGTTCAAACTCGGCGGCGATATCCTGGATGGCCGCGGTGACGTCGTCTGCCGCGCGAACCTCGGTTGCCGCCATAATCTGCTGTGCCTTCGTCTTCGTCATGGTCGATTTGCTCCTTGTTGGCTCGATCGCAAAATCGTACAGGCTCTCTCCAGTATGCCACCTGCCGCTAGGGCTGGTAAAGTTGCCGTTTGCCGCTTGGGGTTTTGTAACAAGAGTGGGGGAGTACACTCGGGAGTGTTGAATTTCCTGCCAGAGATGGGGATGCCCATGCAACATATCGATCGGATTATCCGCTCCAAGAACGTTTTTACCGCCCAAGACGGCATCGATACCGCCCGCGAGTTGGCGATTGCCATCGCGGGAGATCGCATCGTCGCAGTCGGCGCGCCCGATGACGTGATTGCCGCCGCCCCTGCTGCCACGCCGGTAGTCGACTACGGCGAGCAATTCATCTGCCCCGGTTTCCATGATGCGCACCTGCACTTCTTCCATACCTCGGTCGGTTCCTCGCCGTACATGCTCATGGATATGGGCACGTCAGAGGCGGCACTGGTGCAGCATGCGCTCGAGTTTTCCCAAGGCTTGCCC
>USKV01000051.1 GCA_900555355.1 uncultured Collinsella sp. | reverse complement strand
AAGCGCGAGGGCCGCTCGCGCATGGTTCAGATGACGCGTCATCTTGTAGTGAGCGAGGGCAAGGAGACCGAGCCTCGCTACTTTGAGGGTGTGCGTGCGGCGTTGGGCGCGGCGAACGAGCGCAAGGTTGCCATTGTCGTTAAGGGGACCGGCAGACACACGCTTGACCTGCTTGACTTCGCCGTCGAACACTGTCGCTATGCGCCCGAGACGTTCGATCACGTGTGGCTCGTGTATGACAAGGATGACTTTCCTGCGTCCGACTTTGATGCGATGAAGCGCAAATGTGACGAGCTCTCCGATGGTTCGAGGACCTTCCATGCGTTGTGGTCGAACCCCTGCTTCGAACTGTGGCCGCTTTTGCACTTTCGCTACACGACCGCGCATATGTCCGCGTCCGACTGCCAGCATGCCCTCGCGCAGGAGATGTCGAAGAACTTGGGCATCGAGTACCGCAAGAACCTGGACGGGATGTTTGGGGCAGTGGATGATAGGCGAGGCGAAGCATTGGAGCGTGCTGGGCGCCTCGTCGCGTACCATAGGGAACTGGGTAACATTAAGCCATCTGCGCAAAACCCTGCAACTAAGGTGGGCGAAATTTTCGATGTAATCGGGCCGTATCTGGTTGGCTAGGCGAGTCGCTGGATTGGCTTTCCGGTTAGTGCGATTGGCGGATTGTACTGCGCTATTGCGAGTTCGGTGCGTAGGAGAAGCGCGGTGAAAAATCGAAACTTGCCGAGCACACACCGATTTTTGCCAACAAAACCGCAGGTCGCGGGTGCCCACAACTGGGGTCTGGTCGACAGGTCTCGGTTTTTCACCGCACTTCCGGATTGGGCGTTCATTTAGCACTCTCGATGTCCCCACATTCCCTAAAAAAGTTCTTAAAACAGCCTTAAAGGCGTTCCAGCTCGCGTTGACAGCGTAAAATACGCATGTTTGACTATGACTAAAGTGGATTTTAGGGGAGGGGTGCGCCATGGAGGTGCTGGTTGTTGGCAACACCGCATATGTTGACGATGGCTTTTGTGCCAAGGCGTTCCCCGGGGACCATGTCCAGGTCGTCGCTGCTGCGGAAGCGCGCCGCGACGAGTCATCGCCCCATGCCTCGTGGAAAGAGCTTCTGCAACACCTGGAGCAGGCCTACGAGTTCGACCGCGTGGTCTACCTATCCAATTACCTTACCCCGCATACCGATATCGTGGGCGATATCGAGCTGCTGCGCTCGGTCTTTCGTGCGTGCGCGGGTCGCCGGGTCCAACTGCTGTATGTAGCGGGGCCCGCGGGTGCCGAGGGTGCCACCGACGCCGCGGGGCGAACGGGCAAGGGCGTTATCGCGCGCGCAGCCAACGACCTGTGCCGCTACTACGCTGCTCGCGAGGGCGTTCAAACCAAGATCCTGCGCGTGCCGTTCCTGTATACCGCGTCTGCCGCGCTGGAGGATCCGTTTTTGGTGCCGCTGTTCGACGCGTGCTCAACCGGATCGGTCGCTCTGCAGGGCGCGCAGGATGCGGCGTTTCCCCTGCTGTGTGCCGAGGAGCTTGCGGTGCTGGTACGCCGTATCTTCGATAGCTGGGATGGTAACTTTGAGACGCTCGACGTAGCCGATACCTTCCATCACACTGCGGGTGAGGTGGGCGACGCCCTCAAGGCACTGTTCCCTGGCCTTGCCGTTGCCTATGGCGATTCTGCCGGCTACGCCATGCACGCCAGCGACGTCGCTCGCGTGCGCTATGGCTGGTTTCAGCGCTACGACTTGCTGCGCGATCTTTCGACCATTCAAGCGCGTTGGGATGCTGGCCGCGCAAAGAAAGTCAACCCCTTGCGCGCCGCCATCGAACGCATTCAGATATGCTCGCTGCCTATTAAATGCCTGGAAACGGGCGCTGCCTGGGCGCTCTTTGAGCTGCTGGAGCATCTGTTCTCTCAATCTGCCCAGCTCAACGTGCTCGACTATCGGTTGCTCTATGTGGTCCTGATTGGCACGCTCTATGGGCTCGACTTTGGTCTGGTTGCGGCGCTGCTGGCGTCCATTGGTCTGGCCGTGAGCTATTTTGCCCTGTACGGATACACTTTCCAGGGCCTATTCTATGAGCCTTCCAACTGGCTGCCGTTTATTGCGTACTTTGTGGTGGGCGCCGTGTGCGGCTATGTACAGCTGCGCAACAGTGAGGCCATTAAGGCGGAGCGTGACGAGAACGAGCTTGTGCGAAACCGCAATACGTTCCTAACGCGGTTCTATCACGACGCAATCGAGGACAAGCGTGCCTATAAGCGACAGATTGTGGGGCGTCACGACAGCTTTGGCAAGATATTTGCCGTGACACAGGAGCTCGACGTACTCAACCCGCGTGATATATACCGCAAGTGCTGCGAGTTGCTGGGCGAGATTCTCGAGAACGATTCGGTGACGATCTACCATGTTTCGGGCGGGGCATTTGCGCGCCTGGTAGCGGCGAGCCCGGCGATTTCCAGCAATGTGCCGCGCTCGCTCTCGCTCGATGATCTTGTGCCCGTGCTCCAAGGTGCGATCTCGGGTTTGTGGGTGAACCGTGCTCTGACGTCGGGGCTTCCGATGTTTGGCTATGCCATCGAGCGCGATGGAGCCCCCGCCGTGTTGATCTTTGTGCGTCACGTGGCCGAAAGCCAAATGACCCTGTACTACCAAAACCTGTTCCGCATTCTGTGCGGCCTGGTGGAAAGCGCGCTGGGACGCGCCTTCGATTACGAGGCCGTGGCGCAGGATAAGCGCTGCGTTGCCGGCACGTGCGTGCTCAACCACGATGCCTTTGGCCAGGAGCTTGCCGCCGAGCAGGCGCTTGAGGACAACAAGATGGGGAGCTTCTTGCTCCTGCGCGTGGTGCCGGGCATGGAGCCTGTTGGCGAGCTGGTCGGCGCCATTGGGTCGGCGATTCGCGAGAGTGACGCTGCGGGCCTGGTCGATGGCGACACGCTTTACCTGCTCATGCGACAGGCAACCGAGGCCGACCTTCCCGTTATTTGTGCGCGCTTGGCCGCCAAGCACATTACGGTGGAGCGCGTCGACAGCGAGGATGTTGTGGCCCTGCTGCAGCGCATCGCGCCCGCTGGCAACGGTGAGGGGGAGGCCGCTTGATCTCGCTTGTCGTTGCTGCCGTACTGCTATTACTTCATGCGCTGGTGTGTCTGGTGCTGTGGACGCTTATGAAACTAGGCTTGCTGCCGGTTCGAGGGCACATGCTTGCCGTGATGGTGCTCGTACCGCTGTGGGGCCCGTTGCTCGTGGTACTGCTCTCGGTGCGTAGCGCGGTGTTCGGTAACGACCTTAAGGACGCCACGCTGGAGACGCTGCGCATTAACGACGACATGCATCGCAGTATGCTCGTTCAGGGGCGCGAGGGCGATGATGGCGTGGTGCCGCTCGAGGAAGCACTGATCGTCAACGACCCGGGCGACCGCCGCCGCCTGATGCTCTCCATGCTTACCGAGGATCCGGATGCGTACCTGGCACAGTTGCAGGCAGCAAAACTCAACGACGATGTTGAGGTCGCGCACTATGCCGCGACGGCAGTGGCGCAGATTTCCAAGGAGTCCGACCTTAAGCTGCAGCAGTTGGAGCGCGCGTTTAAGACCGATCCCAGTTCGCATAACTTGGAGGCGTATTGCGACTTTTTGGGCGCCTATCTGGACTCGGGTTTGGCAGAGGGCCGCGTGGCACAGATTCAGCGTCAGCAGTATGCACGTTTGCTCGCGCGTCGTTGCGAGCGTGAGGACGGGCCGGCGCTGCGCATTCGCTATGCCACGGCGCTGGCCGATGCCGGCGAGATTGATAAGGCAGAGGACGTCGCTAGCCAGTTGGTGATCGATGCGTCAGACGAGCAGGACGTGTGGATGCTCTGTCTGCGCTTGGCTGTGATTCGTCGCGATGGGCAGGCTGTACGGCGTGTAATCGACGCTATCGACAAGCAGCATGTGTATTTGAATGCCGAAAAACGCGAGAAGCTGGCATTTTGGCGTGAAGGAGAGGAGGCCCGATGAGCGTGGTGCAACATTTCCGCGAGCGTGCGGGCCATTTTCGCTGGATGGGCCTGCTCGTGGTGTGGTCGGTCTTTATTGCCATGGCCGCCGTGCTGCTGGTGGAGCGTGCCGGCGTGCAGTACAGTGCGGGCCAGCATAAGCTGGGGATGCTTGCCGCCAACGATGCGGTGCCGGCCTCCTCGGCGATGTTTGGCCAAAAGCCCACGTGCTTGGTTATTACCGATACTGACCAAAATGGAGTCGAGGACGTCAAAGAGCAGTTTGACCAAATTCTGCTCGATATGAAAATTGCCCACCGCGATGTGGATATTGCCACCGATGGTGCTGATGCGATTCCTTCCCTCACATCCTTCGACCGCGTGATTTTACTGATGCCTTCGATCGATGGGCTCGGTACGCACCTCTCTGACATCATGAGCTGGGTGAGTGCCGGCGGTTCGCTGATGCTCGCCATGACACCGGACAATTCGAGCTATCTGCAGGCAATCTGTCCCAAGTTGGGCATCGATTCTGCCGGCTATGAATATGCGACGGCGGAGAGCATCGTGCCGAGCGAGGACTTTATGATCGGCGGTGGCCAGCGTTATGAGTTATCGGATCCCTTCGATTCGTCGCTCTCGGTTTCGCTGCGTGAGACGGCCCACGTGTGGGCTAAAACCGGCGACACGGGTACTCCGCTTATTTGGTCGAGCGATTGCGGCAACGGCCGTACCGTGGTGTGCAATATCGGTATCTACAACAAGGTCATGCGCGGTTTCTATGCCGCGGCCGTGAGCCTGTTGGGCGATACCACGGCCTATCCGGTCATCAACAGCGCCGTGTTCTATTTGGACGACTTTCCTAGCCCCGTGCCCTCGGGCGATGGTACTTATATCAAGCGTGATTACGGCCTTTCCATTGCCGATTTTTACACCAAGGTCTGGTGGCCCGATCTGCAAAAGCTCGCGCAAAAATACGGCATTCGCTATACCGGCGTGATGATCGAAAACTACGAGGACGTGGTCAACCAAACCGAGCCCGCGCGCCAGGCCGATACCACGCAGTTCCGCTATTTTGGCGGCATGCTGTTGCAGATGGGCGGTGAGTTGGGTTTTCATGGCTACAACCATCAGCCGCTGGCGCTCTGGGATACCGACTATGGCACGCTGTACGACTATAAGACGTGGAAGAATAAGGAGACGCTCGTTGCATCGCTCAACGAGCTTATCGCCTTCCAATATGAGGTGCTGTCCAACGCGCACGGCTCGGTTTACGTGCCGCCGTCAAATATCCTTTCGGCCCGTGCACGCAAGCTTATCGGCACCGACGTTCCGCGCATTAAGACTATTGCCAGCACGTACTTTGAGGACGGTACCGACCTGCCCTACGTGCAGGAATTTGGCGTGGCGAGCGATGGCATCGTGGAACAGCCGCGCATCGTTTCGGGCGGCATGGTCGATGACACCTATATGCGTCTGGCTGCGGTGTCCGAGCTCAACATGCACTACGTGAGTACTCATTTTATGCATCCCGATGACCTGCTCGATCCCGATCGCGGCGCTAAGGAGGGCTGGGAGGTCTACAAGGGCGGCCTGACTGACTACCTGGACTGGCTTACCAAGTCCGCTCCCGACCTGCGACACCAGACGGGTTCGGAATGCTCGGGTGCCATCCAGCGTTTTTCGTCCGTGACGGTGAGCGTGGATACGAGCGACGATGCCTGGACGCTCAACCTGGGCAATTTCCACGACGAGGCGTGGCTCATGTTCCGCGCCAATAACGGCGAGCCGGGCACGGTGTCCGGTGGCGAGATTACACACCTGACGGGCGACCTGTACCTAGTCAAAGCGACGGACAAGACGGTGACCATTGCACGCAAGCAGGGTGGTGACAAATGAGAATCTGCTTGGTGCTCGAGGGTTGCTACCCCTATGTGCACGGCGGCGTGTCCACCTGGATGCACGGCTATATACAGGCCATGCCCGAGCACGAGTTTGTGCTGTGGGTGATTGGCGCGCATGCTGCCGACCGCGGCAAGTTTGTCTACGAGCTGCCCGGCAACGTCGTCGAGGTGCACGAGGTGTTTCTGGACGATGCCCTGCGGCTTTCGGGCGAGCAGGAGGAAGTCGACTTTGACGACCGCGAGCGCGAGGCGTTGCGCCGTCTGGTTTCGCTCTCTAATCCGGACTGGGACGTGCTGTTCGATATTTTCCAGCGCCGCCACGTGCATCCGCTCTCATTTTTGCAGAGCCGCACGTTTATGGACATCTTCCGCGACGTGTGCCTGGCCGAGTATCCTTACGCACCCTTTACCGACGCATTTCATACCATGCGCTCCATGCTGCTGCCCGTGCTCTACCTGCTGGGCAGCGAGGTGCCGGTGGCCGATGTGTACCACGCCATCTCGACTGGCTACGGCGGTCTGCTCGCAAGTTTGGGCTCCAGCATGAATCATGCGCCGGCATTGCTGACCGAGCACGGCATCTACACGCGCGAGCGCGAGGAGGAAATCATTCGTGCCGACTGGGTTGTGCCGTCATTTAAGGACCGCTGGATCCGTTTTTTCTACCTGCTTTCGGAGGAAATCTACCGTCGCGCTTTCCGTGTGACGAGTCTGTTCCATAATGCTCGCAAAACGCAGATCGACATGGGATGCGATGCGAACAAATGCCTGGTCATTCCCAACGGCATTCAGTTCGATCGCTTTAAGGACATTCCCTTAAAGCCCGATGACGGCTGGGTGGACATTGGCGCGGTGGTGCGTCTGGCGCCCATCAAGGACGTCAAGACCATGATCTATGCCTTCTTTGAGTTGCACGAGCGCCTGCCGCACGTGCGCCTGCACATTATGGGTGGCGTGGACGACGAGGAATATGGCGCCGAGTGCCATGCGCTTGTGGAGACATTGGGCGTGCGTGACTTGATTTTTACCGGCCGCGTCAACGTGGTCGAGTACATGGAAAAGCTCGACTTTACCATTTTGACGAGCATCTCGGAGGGCCAGCCGTTGAGCGTGTTGGAATCGCTGGGCGCGCGTCGCCCCTGCGTGACGACCGAGGTCGGCTGCTGCCGCGAGCTGCTCGAGGGCGCCCCTGGCGACGACTTTGGCGTGGCTGGATTCGTGAGCCCGCCCATGTATCGCAAGGGTCTGGCCGATGCTATGGAGCGCATGTGCGCGAGCCGTGCCCGCCGTCTGGAAATGGGGGAGCGCGGTCAGCGTCGCGTGGCGACCTATTACCTACACGAGCAGATGCTCGCCAACTATCGCTCACTGTACGACGAGACGGCTCGCGCGTTCAATTTGCCCAAGAAGGAGGTGTAGTCGGTGGCCGGAATCGGATTTGAGCTCAAGCGCCTGTTTAGACGCAAGGGTCTGTTTGCCACGATGCGTGCCTACGGCTACGCTGGCATTGTGTGTACGGGCCCCATGCTGCTGGGCGTGCTGCTCCAGGTGGGTATCTTGGTGCTGTGCGGCCTGTGGGGTGTGGGCCGTGCCAACCAGGACCTGCTGGTGTGCATGGTGACCTATACGCTGCTGGCGTCGCTTACGCTCACGAGCTTTTTCTCCATGCCGGTCACGCGCTTTTTGGCCGACATGCTGTTTGCCGAGCGCGAAGAAGAGGTCTTGCCCTCGTTTTGGGGCTCCAACGCCATCATGCTCGTTGCGGGCACGGTGCCCTACGGCGTCTTTTTGCTGTTCTCGGGCGCCACGCTGCTGCAGGGGCTGCTGTGCCTGTGGCTGTTCAACATTATGATCGTCAACTGGAACGGCATGAGTTACCTCACGGCCATTAAGGATTACCGCGGTATTCTGTGCAGTTTTGCCGCGGCCATTGGCATGGCGTGTCTGTGTGCCCTGGCCGCGCTGGCGCTGGGGCTGCCGCCAGTCGAGGGCCTGCTGGGCTCGATCGCCCTGGGCTACGGTGTGATGCTTGCCTGGGATGTGCTGCTGCTGTACCGGTATTTTCCTCAGAGCGATCGCAGCCCCTGGCTCTTTTTGCGCTGGCTCGACCAATTTATGCCGCTCGCGTTCACGGGCCTGTTTACCAATTTGGGGCTCTTTGCGCACTTGGTGATTATTTGGGCGGGGCCCATTGGCGTGCAGGCCAAAGGCCTGTTTTACGGCGCGCCCTATCATGATGTGCCGGCGCTCATCGCGTTTTTGACCATTCTGGTCACGACCGTCAACTTTGTGGTGTCGGTCGAGGTTAACTTCTATCCGCGCTACCGCGACTACTACAGCCTGTTTAACGACGGCGGCGTGGTGGGCGACATCGTGGTGGCCGAGGAGGAAATGCTCGCCACGCT
>USKV01000050.1 GCA_900555355.1 uncultured Collinsella sp. | reverse complement strand
GGTATCGAGCTGGATGCCAAACTCGTCCTCGACGGCGACGAGGATCTCGACGGTGCCCAGGCTGTCGAGACCAATCTCCTCGAGCGTGGACTCGGGCTTCATCTCGACGTCGTCAAGGCCGGCGGTCTCGCGGATAACGTCGCAAACGCGCTCGAAGGTCTTCTGATCTGCCATGGTAGTTCTCCTTTGGTTGTGCCCTAGGGCGTTTTTATTTCCTATGTGCGACTACTTCCAACGAAGCAGATAGCCACCTATATCCAGACCGGCGCCAAATCCAACCAAGGCGATGGTGTCGCCTGTGTGAAGTGCACCGGCGTTTGCCAGCCGGTCGAGGGCAAGCGGAATGCATGCGCTCGAAATGTTGCCGGTCTCGCGCAACGTGCGAACCACGCGCTCGTCCGGCACGCCCAGGCGCTTGACCGCCTGGCTCAGGATTCGTTCGTTAGCCTGATGGAATACAAAATGATCGATGTCTTCGACCAAAATGCCCGCATCGATCGCAAGCTTATGGACCGTGTCGCAGATGGCGTTGACGCCGAACTTGAACACGCGGCGGCCATTCATGGACAGCACGCTCGCGCTATCTGCGGAAGCCTTAAACGGCGAGGTACCGACCAGACCGGGAACGCGCAACGTCTCGACGTCGGGCGCCGTCGAAAGCTCAACGGCAAGGGGGTTGTCTCCCCCAGCTTCAATCACTGCGGCGCCTGCCCCATCGCCAAAAAGCACGCAGGTGGCACGGTCGGTCCAGTCGAGCGCGCGCGTCATCTGCTCGGCAGCAACAACAAGCACGCGCTCGGCACGGCTGCGGGCGATATAGCCCTCGGCGACATCGAGCGCAAATACGAAGCCGGCACAAGCCGCCGAGACATCGAAGGCAGGGCACGTCGCGCCCAGGCGCTCAGCAACGGCACACGCCTCAGCGGGAACAAGGTGGTCACCCGTCGTCGTCGAGCAGACGATCAGATCCAGCTGGCTCGCGTCGATTCCGAACACCTGGAGTGCCCGCTCGCTCGCCGCTACGGCAAGGTCGTCAAGTGACTCGGTGGTGCAGACGTGGCGGCTCTTGATACCTGTGCGAGTAAAAATCCACTCATCCGAGGTATCGAGGAACTCAGACAGCTCGTCATTGGAAACACTGCGCTCAGGAAGTGCCGAACCTGTTCCAAGAATCGTGAAACCCATCACTAACCTCCTTTGAGTTGTTGACGTGTTTACATCGACCAAGAGAGGATAGCGCATTTCAGTCGTTGTTGACGTGTTAACATTAAATTGTCCAAATGCGACAAAGGCTTCACATTGTGTCTGCCTCACAACACCATTGCGTTATTCACTTATTCATTAAGGAGGTAGCAGCCGTTATGGATGCCCAATTAACGATAGTCGACGTAACCGGATCGACCAACGATGACCTGCTAGAAGCAGGAAAACAGGGTGCGCCGCACGGCACAGGACTTGCCGCACGGGCTCAGACAGCAGGACGCGGCCGACGCGGCCACAAGTGGGATTCAACCGCTGGTAACTTGTTGCTCTCGATTGTCCTACGTCCACGTGTTGATCCCGCCAAGTACTCTGGTCTTGCCGCCGTCAGCGGCTTAGCGGTGCTCGAGGCGCTCGAAAAGCAGGGTCTTGCAAACGAGATTGGCCTCAAATGGCCCAACGACCTGGTCGCGCGAGGGCGCAAACTCGGCGGCATTCTGGTCGAAGCCGCACGCGATAACGAAGGCAGCCCCTTTGCAGTCTGCGGCATTGGCGTCAATGTGAACTATGTGCCTTCGGAGGTTCCCGATGGCGGCCTGGCGGCAATTGGCCTCTCAGACCTCAACGAGAATGTTCCCGCCGTCGATGTGCTGCTCAAGGAGGTCTATTACACCGTCGTAAACGCTGTGGACGCGTGGGCTGATCTGCTCAACGCCATGAAAGAAAACACTGGACCGCTCGCGCCCGTCCACGGCGAATATGTCACTCACCTCAATTGGATCGGAGAGCACGTTATCGCCCGTTCCCCTGCCGGTGACGAGCTGGCACGCGGCATCTTTAAAACCGTCGATGCCTTTGGTCGCGCATGTATCGAAACGGAAGGCGGCTTGCGATCCTTCCATTTTGAGGAGGCATCGCTGCGTCCCTTGAGCGAATAGGGCGCTGCAGCCACCTACTCGGCAGCAATGCCCGGCAGTCCAAACCATTATTCAAACAAAAGAGCCCCGCTACCAACATGGCAGCGGGGCTCTGTAAGCTATGAGCGATATCGCTTAGAGCTTGATGTCGATGTCGACGCCAGCGGGGAGGTCGAGACGCATGAGCGAATCAACGGTGCCCGAGGTGGGGTCGAGGATGTCGATGAGGCGCTTGTGGGTGCGCATCTCGAACTGCTCACGGGAGTCCTTGTTCACGTGCGGCGAGCGGATAACCGTGTACAGGTTGCGCTCGGTGGGCAGGGGGACAGGACCGGAAACGCGAGCGCCGGTCTTCTGAGCGGTCTCGACGATGAGCTTCGCGGACTGATCGACGACCTCGTGATCATAGCCCTTGAGGCGAATGCGGATCTTCTGGGTAGCCAACTTAAACCTCCAAAGAGTGCGAGAGATGTTCTCGCGGATTACGTAACAGGGAGCTCGAACTTAGGCGTTCTTGCTCATGACCTCGTCCACGATGGACTTGGGCGCAGGCTCATAAGAGTCGAACTGCATCGTGTAGGATGCACGGCCCTGGGTCTGGGAGCGAAGGTCGGTAGCGTAACCGAACATCTCGCCCAGCGGCACCTTGGCACGGATGAGCTTGCTGTTCTTGCGATCCTCCATACCCTCGATCTTGCCGCGGCGACCGGAGAGGTTGCCCATAACGTCGCCCATGTACTGCTCGGGGGTCTCGACCTCGACAGCCATGATCGGCTCGAGCAGCTGCGGATCGGACTTCTTGAGAGCGTCCTTGATTGCCATGGAACCGGCGATCTTGAAGGCGGCCTCGGAGGAGTCGACCTCGTGGTAAGAACCGTCGAACAGGGTGACCTTAACGTCGAGGACCGGGAAGCCGGCGATAACACCGGTGTTCAGGGCCTCCTGGATGCCCTTGTCAATGGACGGAATGTACTCCTTGGGCACGACGCCGCCGACGATAGCGTTGACGAACTCGTAGCCGAAGCCCTCCTCCATCTTCTCGAGCTTGATGACAGCGTGGCCGTACTGACCGCGACCACCGGACTGACGGACGAACTTGCCCTCAGCCTTCTCGACGTCGTGACCAGCGGTCTCGCGGTAGGCAACCTGGGGCTTACCAACGTTAGCGTCAACCTTGAACTCACGGAGCAGACGGTCGACGATGATCTCGAGGTGCAGCTCGCCCATGCCGGCGATGATGGTCTGGCCGGTCTCGTGGTTGGTGGACACCTGGAAGGTCGGGTCCTCCTCGGCGAGCTTGGTCAGAGCCAGGGACATCTTGTCCTGCTCGGCCTTGGTCTTGGGCTCGATGGCAACGTCGATAACGGGCTTAGCGAACTCGATCTTCTCGAGGACGATCTCCTTGCCCTCTTCGCACAGGGTGTCACCGGTGGTGGAGTTCTTGAAGCCGACGCAAGCGACGATGTCGCCGGCGGCAGCGTCGTCACGGTCGATACGCTCGGCGGCGTTCATCTCGAGGATGCGGCCGAGGCGCTCGCGCTGACCGTTGGAGGCGTTGACCACGTAGGAGCCGGACTCGGCACGGCCGGAGTAAACGCGGACATAGGTGAGCTTACCGACGAACGGGTCGGTCATGATCTTGAAGACCAGGCCGGAGAAGGGCTCGTCGAAGGAAGGATGACGCTCGATCTCCTCGCCGGTGTCCGGATCGGTACCGGTGACGGCCTCAACGTCGAGCGGGCTGGGCAGATAGTCGACGACAGCGTCGAGCAGCTCCTGAACGCCCTTGTTCTTGTAGGCGGAGCCCACGAAGACGAGGTTGAGCTCGTTGGCCAGAACGCCCTTGCGCAGAGCAGCCTTGAGCTCCTCGACGGTGAAGTCCTCCTCCATGAGGATCTTCTCCATGAGCTCGTCGTCAAAGCTGGCAGCAGCGTCGAGGAGCTCCTCGCGCTTGGTGGCAGCGATGTCGGCAAACTCAGCCGGGATCTCGTCCATCGGCTCGGGATAGGTCATGCCCTTGTCGTCGGCCTTGAAGTCCCATGCGGTCATGGTGACGAGGTCGATGACGCCCCAGAAGTTGTCCTCGGCGCCCATCGGGACCTGAGCGGCCACGGCGTTAGCGTCGAGACGATCCTTCATGGTTTCGATAGCGTTGAAGAAGTCAGCGCCCACGCGGTCATACTTGTTGATGAAGGCGATGCGGGGGACGTTGAAGGTAGAAGCCTGACGCCAAACGGTCTCAGACTGGGGCTGAACGCCGGCAACGGCGTCGAAGACGGCGACAGCGCCATCGAGGACGCGCAGGCAGCGCTCGACCTCGGCGGTGAAGTCAACGTGGCCCGGGGTGTCGATGATCTGGATGCGGTAGTCCTTACCGACCTTGTTCCAGAAGCAGGTGGTAGCAGCGGAGGTAATGGTTACGCCGCGCTCCTGCTCCTGAACCATCCAGTCCATGGTGGCAGCGCCCTCATGGACCTCACCGATCTTGTGGGTCTTACCGGTGTAGTAAAGAATACGCTCGGTCGTGGTGGTCTTACCGGCATCGATGTGAGCCATGATGCCGATGTTACGGGTATCGGAAAGCTTGTACTTAGGCTTAGCCATGTTAGTTCCTTACCTTAACTTACCAACGATAGTGAGAGAACGCGCGGTTGGCCTCGGCCATCTTGAAGACGTCCTCACGCTTCTTGACGGAAGCGCCCAGGCCGTTGGAAGCGTCGAGAATCTCGTTGGCGAGACGCTCGGCCATGGTCTTCTCCTTGCGAGCGCGGGAGAAGTTGACGATCCAGCGGATACCCAGAGCGGTGGAACGACGGGAGTTGACCTCCATCGGGACCTGATAGGTAGCGCCACCGACACGCTTGGGCTTAACCTCGAGCGTGGGCTTGACGTTGTCCATAGCCTTCTTGAAGGTAGCGAGAGCGTCGCCACCCTCGGACTTCTCGGCAACGATCTCGAAAGCGGTGTAAACGATGCGCTCAGCGGTGGCCTTCTTGCCGTCAAGAAGGACCTTGTTGATGAGCTGAGTCACCAGGCGGTTGTTGTAAACGGCGTCAGGCTGAACCTCACGACGATTAGCTGCTGCACGACGCGGCATGTGAAATCTCCTTAAGTGTCTACCGTGCGGCGCTTAGGCGGCACACGGCGAAAGTATCAAAACGTTATCTGGCTTATTTAGCCTTGGGGCGCTTAGCACCGTACTTGGAACGGGCCTGCATACGGTTCTGGACCGGAGCAGCGTCGTAGGCGCCACGGATGACGTGATAACGGACACCAGGGAGGTCACGGACACGACCGCCGCGGACGAGCACGATGGAGTGCTCCTGCAGGTTGTGGCCCTCACCCGGGATGTAAGCAGTAACTTCGATGCCGTTGACGAGGCGAACACGGGCAACCTTACGAAGAGCCGAGTTCGGCTTCTTGGGGCTCGTGGTGAAGACGCGGGTGCACACGCCGCGCTTCTGGGAGTTGTGCTGCAGAGCAGCGTTCTTGGACTTCTTGGGCACGGAACGACGGCCCTGGCGAACCAGCTGGTTAATAGTAGGCAAAGCGTACTCCTTCTCGAATGATTCCAGCTTTCTGTAAAGTGCAACGGCTTGAATCGAGGGGTCAGCATCCCCCTACGAAACACGCAGTTCGATAGGATACGTGGCGTTAGCTGTGCCGTCAACAGACCACGCCGCCGGGCGTATCCCAAAATTGGCACATTTCCGTAAAGCCTACACAAATGGAATCCCCTTCTGTACGCGGGAACAGATTCCCGGGCCGGGCGGCGCAGGGGTTAAGTTTGTCGCTCTACAGTCCTGGCTCGCACGGAGGCCACATTAAGTGGCCTCCGGCTCGTGCGGAACTCGCGACAAACTTAACCCCTGTGCCGCCCGGCCCGGGAATCCGACGTGCTCGTTGGGGCAACGTTACCTTCCAAAAAGGGACGGGTTTATTTTGGTCGGTTTTATCTGGGGAAACGTCGCACTCCTGCGATGATCTGTTCTCATCTGTCGCATGGAAATCGGCGGCGCTTTCGGAAGTATATTGCTCGGTTTAACCTTCCATTTAATGCAAAATGGGCCGCCTCCCCTAGTAGGAAGCGGCCCCAAATCTTACGAATAGACGATGGTAAAGGGTTCCGACGTTTCGGCGTCCCCTGTTGAAGTGCAGCGTGTGCCCTCAAGCGTTACTGAGACCACTTGGTCGACATCAATCAACTTCGTTGGCACCCAGATGTTCTCTCCGCTATTGCGCGTATAAGAAAAATATAAGTTGAACGTCCCTGCGTCGTCATCTTCGATAATCTGCTCCGATCCATCCTTGTAGGTAACCGTCAACTTCTTCGTGACTGCGTCAATGCCCAGATCATCGATGTGTGTCTGGATAGAAAACGGGCTGATCTCGAGAGGCGAGTCATCGGAGCGGAGTTCCTTTGTATCGACGTACGCTCCAACGCTAAACTCGGGCGTCGATGCCTCGAACGGCTTCGCATCCTCGCCTTCGCCCTCGGTCCACGAGATATTCCAGGTGACCGCATGTTGAAAACCTCGCTCGCGATCCATAGAAGCAAAGTAC
The DNA here is from genome assembly GCA_900555355.1 of uncultured Collinsella sp. Taxonomy (GTDB): domain Bacteria; phylum Actinomycetota; class Coriobacteriia; order Coriobacteriales; family Coriobacteriaceae; genus Collinsella. The sequence goes on along the minus strand of USKV01000050.1, from coordinate 1,916 downwards.
ATCGTGCCATTAATGACAGTATCGCTTGATGTGTCCTTATCAATGGTGCAGCGTGTGTCAGCCCATTCCTCGCCGAAGTTCATGCTGGGCGTGCCGATGCCTTGTTCTTCTTCACCATAGAGAACAAGTTCGCCTGTCTCTGCTGCCGGCTTGTAGTAGTTAACGCCATTTGGATTGGACAGCGTAAACGTCACGGCACCGCAACCGTTTTTATCGATAGCCATCTCATGGATATCGAGCGTATAGCCGTTACCCTCGACGGACAGATTAACCTTCTGTACTGAACCCTCCAGGCTCTGGGGCGCGATGCCATCACCAAACTCTCTGGTGTAGGTGTATTTAGTCCCCGATGAGCCACCGTTGGTCCAGGTAATGGAATCCCCATTGCCGTGGTTTCCCCAGGCTGAGGCAAAATAGCTGGAATTGATAACGGCGTAGGCGACCCCTCCGGTCGCCAACACTCCGGCAAGACATCCGATTACGGCAACATAGAGAGGCTTCGCGTGGCCCTTTCGATGAAGCGGCTCACCCGCAGCGGTATTAAGGACGCGATCTGCAAGATTGCTATCGGCTTGGATGGACTCGAAGGCCTGCTTGATTTGATTGGATTTCACGGTCGCCCTCCTCTAGGATCAATTTGAGCTTCGATCGACCGCGAGCTAAACGCGTTCGAACGGTCGCGGCTGGCACATGCAGTAACTCGGCAATCTCTGCGGTCGAAAAGCCCAGATAGTAATAGAGCACGATGGGAACACGGAATCGCTCCGGAAGTCGCATAACGTCTGACAGGACCGCCTTGGTCTCATCCTGCGCCGCCGAAAGCGAATCGGCCAGGTTCTCAATATCCTCCACACGCCTCCATGGCTTTCGAAAGAGCGATTTACATTCATTGATCGTGACCCGGATAAGCCAACGGCGAAGATGTTCCCAACTTTCAAAGTGTCCATCGCTTTTAAGCAACTTAAGAAAGACATCTTGGGCAATATCGTCGGCATCGGCACGATCGCGCAGGTACGTCAATGCGATCCGAAACACGACATCCCGGTGATCTTCGACCGCCTGTCTAAATGCTTGTTCTTCCATAATCACCTCCTGGTGACGTTAATGATTATCGATGAGGCCCTCACCATAGATACGTTTTGATCGAACGGAATGTTTCAAATTCAAGCAGGAAAAACCTACCAAAATAAACCTGTCCCTTATTGGCAAATCCCCAAGGAATCAGCGGAACGCAACAGGTTGAGCATACGCAAGCGAGCGGCCCCCAGAGCGTACAAGGTGGCATGAAAAAGGCAGGGCATTGACCTTCTGGTCATGCCCTGCCTTTTGAATGACAAATTGTCGCCTTGGGCGGTGCGCAGCGTCGGCCGGTCCGCCGTTCGGTAGAACGGCGGAACTAGTAGGAGTAGCCGTTGCCGTCGCCGGTGGGCTCTTCGTAGTAGTCCGAATCGCTCGAATCAGTCGAATCGTCCGAATCGTCAGAGCTGACCGATGAGGTTGCGGTGCCGTTGGCGTAATCATCGGACGTGTTGTTGTTCAGGTCGCCGATCGTAGAGCTGGAGCCATCGGACTGGCCCATGGTATTGGGGCCCTTGGGATCCTTACCAGCGTCGACGCGCTCCATCATTTCCTTAAGCTCGTCCTCGTAGACAAAGACGTAGCTCACGCCATCAATCATGGTGCTGGCATCGGCATACGAAGGCAAGTTGGCCGAATAGATGCCGTCAACATCCATGCCGCGCATGGCATTGACCGTAGAGACGATGTCCTGAACGCTCATATCGGTCACGAGCATGTCGGACAGCGAATTGACGAGGTCGAAGACCTTGGTGGCATCGAAGTTGTTGAGGATCTGGTTGGCGAGGGCGCCGAGCACCTGACGCTGGTGGCGCATGCGTGTGTAGTCGCCATCGGCA
>USKV01000049.1 GCA_900555355.1 uncultured Collinsella sp. | reverse complement strand
CCGCTTCACGGTCCAACTTTCTGTCCGCACCCCCAAAGGGCGATTTTAGTCCGTATTTCACCGCAACTTATTTAAAGGGCGCTGAGGCTGGGAGTCCAGCCGATGGTGGGGGTTGTGCCGTCGAGAGTCTCGTTGATGGTGGCGGCCATGCCAGCGAGTAGGCTGTTCTCGCTTACGGTGAGCGTCTTGTAGCCGCCGGCACGCATGAGCTCGCGAATCACCACGGCGCCAGCCAAGATCACGCCCGCGCGTTTGGGCTGCACGCCCGGTAGCGCGGCGATGCCCTCCACGTCCAGCGTGGACATGCGCTCGATAGCAGCCGAAATCTGTTCCATCGAAAGCTCGCGCAGGTGCACGAAGCTCGAATCATACGGCTCCAGCTCGTGAACCAGCGCCACGAGCGTGGTGACGGTGCCACCCACCGCGACCAGGCGCTCTGCACGCTCAAAATTGCTCGGCAGGCCCTCAAAATAGGCGGAGAACTGCTCGCCCGCCCATACGCCAGCGGCGGCAAGTTCACTGTCCGTTGGCGGCAGCGCCGAGAAAAACCGCTCCGTCACGCGACGGCAACCGATGTCCAGTGAGCGCGTTCCCTCCAGCGCAAAGACCCCGCGCTCAGGCGCATAGACGCCCGTCGCGAGCTCCGTGGATCCGCCACCTGAATCGGCGACGATGATGCGCTCGCCAGCAAAGTCGTGTGCCACGCCAAAAAACGTCAGGCGCGCCTCGACCTCGCCCGGAATCACCTGCGGTTCGAGCCCCAGCTCGCGCAGGCCGTCCAGCAGCAGGGCGGCATTGGACGCATCGCGCGCGGCACTCGTGCAGGTGGTGCAGACGCACGCGGCCTCAAAGGTACGAGCCTCGTCCACAAACATGCGGCACGCAGCGAGCACGCGCTCAACGGCCGCCTCGCAAAAGCGCCCCGTCGCGTCCACGCCCTCGCCCAAGTCGGTGATCTCGGCATGCTTGGACGATTCCACGATCGCCCCGCCCTCGACCTGGGCCAACACCAGTCGCGACGACACCGTTCCCAGGTCGATCGCGGCTACCTTATAGCGTTTGCAATTTGTCATTGCGGGCTCCCCTCCGGGCGCTATTTGCCGTTGGACACGACCGTCTGGCCCTCGACGCCGTTAAACCCAAACAGCATGTCGAGCGCCTGGATGTACCACGGCGCGTCCTTACCGACTTCTTCGATTTCCTTGGCAACTTCGCTGGCCTTCTTGGCGTTCGACGACTTTTTGCTCGACGACGAGTCCGAATCGTCATCCAGACCCAGCACGTCAATCTTGGTCTCTCCGGGCATCACCAAGCCCAGGTCCTCGGACGCCGCGTCCTTAATGCCCTCCTCCGAGAGCAGTTTGTCGACGCTTTTTTGCAGCTCATCATTGTATTGCTGACGAATCTCGACCTGCTTGGCCAAGATATCGCTCGAACGCTTTGCCACGTACAGATCGCGCACGGGGAAATACAGGCTCACGAGCACCAGGGCAACGACAATGCCGATGAATAGCCCTCGCTGAGGACCGTGGGTAAAGTCGTAAATTGCCTTGACCACCGCGTTGTCGTTGGCGTAGTGCATAAAGTCCGAGCCCGAAAAACGGTTCGAGGGCCTGGTCGACTTTTCGTGCGTTTGAGCCGAGGGGCGCTGAGTATGCGTCGGGCACGCCGAACGTGGCGGGCGGTCCGTCGACGTATTCATTTGAGCATGGGAGCATGAGGCATTCGGCGGACGCTATGCGCGGTGATCGACGCCGCCGTAACCAGACCCGCCAAGCTGCGCGGTACGCGCACGACGAGGCGACGGCTCACGCGAACCGGCGGAATAGTACCTGTTGTCGTAAATCTGATCCATGTGCGCCTTGTGCGGTTGAGGTTTGTTTGCGCTAAGTCCTTTAGTTATAGCACGAGCGCCCGCACCGCCTTCGCCAGCCTTTGCTCGACATAAAAAAGGCGCTGAGCCATATGGCCCAGCGCCAATAGTGCTTTGCGGCATCCAGCCAAGGCGGGGCGGAACCGAGTCAACCCCGCCCCCGCACACGCCGCTCGCCTAGCGAATGTTGTAGAACGCGGTCTTGCCGGCGTAGCGTGCGCTGCCCTCGAGCTCGTCCTCGATGCGAATGAGCTGGTTGTACTTGGCAATACGGTCGCTGCGGCACGGGGCGCCCGACTTGATCTGACCGGCGTTAACGCCCACGACCAGGTCAGCGATGGTGGAGTCCTCGGTCTCGCCGGAACGGTGGCTCACGATGCAAGCGTAGCCGGCCTCCTTGGCGGTTTCGATAGCCTCGAGCGACTCGGTGAGCGTGCCGATCTGGTTGACCTTGACCAGGATCGCGTTGGCGGCACCCAGCTCGATGCCCTTCTTGAGGCGCTCGGTGTTGGTGACGAACAGGTCGTCGCCCACCAGCTGCACCTTGTTGCCAATGCGACGGGTCAGCTCGACCCAGCCGTCCCAGTCTTCCTCGGCCATGCCGTCCTCGATGGAGATGATGGGATAGGTGTCGACGAGCTTCTCCCAGTAATCGACCATCTGGGCACTCGTGTACTCAACACCCTCGCCCTTGAGCTCGTACATGCCGGTTTCGGCGTTGTAGAACTCGGTGGACGCCGGGTCCATGGCGTACATGAAGTCGACGCCGGGCTTAAAGCCGGCCTTCTCGACAGCCTTGGTAATGTACTCGAACGGCTCGGCGTTGGTCTTGAGGTTGGGCGCGAAGCCGCCCTCGTCGCCCACGCCGCCGCCCAGGCCGGCCTCGTGCAGCACGCCCTTGAGGGTGTGGTAGACCTCGGCGCACCAACGCAGGCCCTCGGCAAAGCTCGGGGCGCCCACCGGCATGATCATGAACTCCTGGAAGTCAACGTTGTTGTCGGCATGCACGCCGCCGTTAAGGATGTTCATCATGGGCGTGGGCAGCAGGTGAGCGTTGACGCCGCCCAGGTACTGGTACAGCGACAGGCCCGCCGACTCTGCCGCAGCGCGGGCAACGGCCAGCGACACGCCCAGAATCGCGTTGGCGCCGAGCTTGGTCTTGTTGGGCGTACCGTCCGCAGCGATCAACGCGGCATCGACAGCGCGCTGGTCGAAGGCGTCGAGGCCCACGACGGCATCGGCACACTCGTTGTTGACGTGCTCGACGGCCTGCAAGACGCCCTTGCCCAGGTAGCGGCCCTTGTCGCCGTCGCGCAGCTCGCACGCCTCAAAGGCGCCAGTCGAAGCGCCCGAAGGCACCATCGCGCGGCCGAAGCTGCCGTCCTCGAGCACGACCTCGACCTCGACAGTGGGATTGCCGCGGCTGTCGAGCACCTCGCGACCGTAGACGTCCAAAATATCGCTCATGTTGTCTCCCTCTCACTTGGAAACGTAGTTGATGCAAGCGACTGGCCGACCGTGCACCATCGGTGCGCCTCCGTAAGTTAGCCATGTCGCACTTTTTGCATTATGCCCTAAGTTAACCGAGGGATACACTTGATTTTCGAAAAATTTAGCGGGAACGATGAGGCGTGTCAGCCCGTCGTTCCCGCAGTCTTACTCCTCCGCCTTTGCGGCATCCCACAGGTCGTTAAGGCCGTGGGTCGAAAGCTCGGCAAGATCCACGTGAGCATCGGCCGCCATCCGCTCCATCGCGGCCCAGCGGCGGCGGAACTTTGCCGTGCTGGCACGAAGGGCACTCTCGGCGTCGATTCCCTCCTTGCGCGCAACGTTGACCAGGGCAAAGAGCAGGTCGCCAAACTCCATCTCGCGCTCGGACGAGCCGGGCTCCTCGGCCTCAAACTCGGCACGCTCCTCGGCGACCTCGTCCCACACGTCCTGGACCGTCTCCCACTCAAAGCCCACGGCCGCTGCCTTGCGCGACACCTTCTGGGCCTGCATCAGCGCCGGCAGATGCGTGGGCACACCGTCGAGCAGGCCCTCGGGCGCAGCCTCGCCTGCCGCCACGGCTTTGTCCTTGGCGGCCTTCTCGGCAAGCTTGACCTCGTCCCAGATCTTGAGTACCTCGTCGGAGTTATCGGCATCCGCATCGCCAAACACGTGCGGGTGGCGGCGAATGAGCTTGGCGTCAATATCGCGTGCCACATCGGCCAGCGAAAACTCACCGGCGTCCGCCGCAATCTGCGCATGCAGCACTACCTGCATGAGCACGTCGCCGAGCTCCTCGCGCAGGTGCGCCGCGTCGTCCGCCTCAATGCAATCGAGCGCCTCGTAGGCCTCCTCGATCATGTTCTTGCCAATGCTCTGATGCGTCTGTTCGCGGTCCCACGGGCAGCCATCGGGCTGACGCAGACGCCAGATGGTCTGCACCAGATGCTGCAGCTCGGCCGACGCGTCGACCAGCGTGGACAGGTCACGCGAACCCTCGGCATTTTGCTGAGCCATATGCTCGGCCATGGTTATTCCTCCTCCATGATCACGTGGCGGAACGCGCCGCCCTCGTAGATGCCGTAGCTGTGCGTACCGTCCTTGGGGATGCTCACGCTGCCGGGGTTGAAGAGCCACAGGCCCGGGTGCGCCTCGCTTGCCTCGTTAACCTTGATGTGCGTGTGGCCGTAGACGAGCGCGGAGCCCTCGGGCAGCGCGGGCGCGTGGTCGACGCTGTTGTGCATGCCGGCGCCAAAGACGTGGCCGTGCGTCAGGAACAGCTCGCGGCCGGCCTCGTCAAACAGCGTGGCGTAGTCGGCCATGACGGGAAAGTCGAGCACCATCTGGTCGACCTCGGCATCGCAGTTGCCGCGCACCGCGATGATGCGGTCGGCCAGGGCGTTGAGCAGCGGAATCACGCGCTTGGGGGCGTAGTCGCGCGGCAGGTCGTTACGCGGGCCGTGGTAGAGCAGGTCGCCCAGCAGCACGATGCGGTCGGGCTGCTCGGATTCGATGGCGGCGACCAGACGCTCGGTCCAGTATGCCGAGCCGTGAATGTCGGAAGCGATGAGGTATTTCATGGAGATCCTTTCGGGAGGGGTTGATGTGGCTGGGCGTGGCGTGTCACCGGCCGCGTTACTCAAATCGCAGCGCCGCGCTCTGAGCCGCCTGCATCACGCGTTGGAGTGGCACGTTGTGCTCACGGGCAAGACGGGCGCAATCCTCGTACTCGGGAGCCGCGCGCTCGCTGCCGTCGGGCAGGGTCGCCACCTTAACGGATACCTCGCCCCATGGCGTCGTTACGCGCTCAAAGCGGCGTGGCAGGCAAACGCGCTCCATAACCTGGCGACGAATGCCGTTGGTCGTGGTTTCCAAAAAGATGGTCATCTGCAGACGGTCAATGTCCTCGCGGGCGCAGATTACCTGCAGCTGCCAGCCGGGACGACCTTTTTTGCAGTAGAGAGGCAGCCAGTGCACCTCGCGCGCACCGGCCTCGCGCAGGCGGTCGGCGGCGTAGGCGAGCACCTCAGGCGACGCGTCGTCGATGTCGCACTCCAGCTTGACGATGGTCTCGGGCGCATCGGTCTCGCGGGACAGCGGAGATTTGCTATCGCATGGCATACGGTCCGGCTCCTTTCCGCACGGGCTCGTTTTGTTCATCCAAACGCTAGCACATCGGACGTGGCACAGGCGTGACTTTCGTCCGTCGTCGCCCTTGCCCCTATCCAAACATGTACATCAGCCTCCAAACATGTCATTTTTTGTCGGTTTTGGAGGCTGACGTACATGATTTGAGAGCAAGCGAGGCCGCACCGCGCACCCTTTCCAGTCGATTTCGGCACCTCGCGTGCACGACGCGCCGAGGCTGCGCTATTACAATGGAGCGAATTCGCCAAATGCAAAGGAGCCGCCATGCCTGCTTGCCCGCCGGTCGATTGCCATACCCACACTTCGTTTTCGGACGGCCATGCCACGTTTGAGGATAACGTCCGCGCCGCTGCCGCCGCCGGCTGCCGCGTCATGGTCTCGACTGACCACCTCACCCTGCCTGCCAGTATGGATGCTAACTGCGAGGTGCAGGTCGTCGAGGGCGACTTGCCGGCACATCGTCTGGCCTTTGAGGACGCCCGCAAGCTTGCCGCGCAGATTGCGCCGGAGCTCGAGCTTATCTATGGCTTTGAGTGCGATTGGTACGAAGGCTGCGAGCCTTTGGTTGAGCGCTGGTCCCAGGGCGCCGTCGTGCGCCTGGGCAGCGTGCATTGGATTGGCGACCCGGGCGATATCATGGCCGGCGCTGCGGGCACGGCGGGAACGGAGAGCGTCACTCGTCCCGATACGCCCGATTCGCTTTGTGGCTGGATCGACGACGATACCAACCTGCATGTTTGGGAAAACTTAGGCGTACGCGGCGTATGGGAACACTACGTCGACGACTGGTGCCGTGCTTGCGAAAGCTCGCTCAACTTTGATGTAATGGCCCACCCCGACCTGGTCATGCGCTTTTCGAAAGACGGCTTTGCGCCCGACTTTGACCCCGCGCCGTTCTGGGAGCAGATGGCCGAGTGCGCGCACGATACGGGCCGCCGCGTTGAGGTCTCGACGGCCGCGCCGCGCAAGGGGCTCGACGACTATTACCCCTCGACCGGTCTTTTGCGTTGCTTCGCCCACGCCGAGGTACCCATCACCTTTGGCTCGGACGCGCACCGCGCCTGCGATATCTGCTGGAATATCCGCGAGGCCCAGGCCCACGTCTACGGCTGCGGTTATCGAACCTTCGACATCCCCCACGCCACCAGCGAATGGGAGTCCACGCCCCTCGCCTAAGACTAGTGGCGGCGGGCGTTGAGTTCGCCGGCAAGCTCGTCGAGGGTGATACCGTAGCGCTCAAGGGTTACGAGCAGGTGGTAGACCAGATCGCCGGCCTCGTAGCGGATGTGGTCGTGATCGTTATCCTTGCAAGCCATGATGACCTCGCTCGCCTCCTCGGCAAGCTTCTTGAGCAGCTCGTCCTCGACGTCGGTCAACAGACGAGCGGTGTAGCTCTCCTGTGGCGACGCATCGCGACGACCGTGAATCACCTCGGCCAGCCCCGTCAGCGTCTCGCCGATATTTCCATCCTGAACATTTGCGGTGCGCACACCCATAGTTCAATCCTTTCCGTTTTACCGAGCGCCCAACAGGACGCCCGCCTTAGGCGAGTTTCTTAAAGAAGCAGGTACGGTTGCCGGTGTGGCAAGCCGGGCCCGGCGAGTCAACCTTGACCAGCAGCGTATCGCTATCGCAGTCGGCCCAGAGTTCCTTGACCTCCTGCATATTGCCGCTCGTCGCGCCCTTGTTCCAGAGCTCCTGGCGACTGCGGCTCCAAAACCACGTGGTACCGGTCTTGAGCGTCAGCCCCACCGACTCCTCGTTCATCCAAGCAACCATAAGCACCTCACCAGTGTCATACTGCTGAACCACACAAGGAATCAGCCCACTGGCGTCGTATTTAAGATCCGCTGGAGTAGTAATTTCTTCCATTTCAATTCCCCAATTTAAACATCGCCGGTCGGCGAGGGTTGTCCAGGTGCCGCAGGTTGCCGCGAAAGAGGAGCGACGCGTACTTTGGTACGCGAGCGACGGTTTGAGCGGCAAGATGCGGTGCCTGGGCAAGCCGCAGCACTAGAAGTCCAACCTGACAGGGATGCCCTGGCTGACCATATACTCCTTCACCTGGCGAATGCTGAAGGTTCCAAAGTGAAAGACGCTCGCCGCCAGCACGGCGTCGGCCTCGCCCTCAATCACGCCCTCAGCGAAATGCTCGAGTATGCCCACGCCGCCGCTCGCAATGACGGGGATTGGCACCGCGCGAGCCACGGCGCGAGTGAGCGCCAGGTCAAAGCCGGCCTTGGTGCCGTCGCGATCCATGCTGGTGAGCAAGATCTCACCGGCGCCGCGACGAGCCGCCTCCTCGGCCCACGCCACCGCGTCGATACCCGTGGCGTTGCGGCCTCCCGCGGTAAAGACCTCCCACTTGTCTGCACCGGATGCGCCGGGCAAACCGACGCGCTTGGCATCGATCGCCACGACCACGGCCTGGCTGCCAAACGCCGCGGCAGCCTGGCTAATCAGCGACGGGTCGCGCACGGCGGCAGAGTTAAGCGACACCTTGTCGGCACCGGCCGCAACCATGGTGCGCATGCCCGCCAGGTCGCGAAAGCCGCCGCCCACGGTATAGGGAATGGCGAGCTCCTCGGCCGCGTGCGCCGCCATCTCGATAGTCGTCGCGCGGTTGTCGCTCGTCGCGGTAATGTCCAAAAATACAACCTCGTCCGCACCCTCGCGGTCGTAGGCGCGTGCTAGCTCCACCGGGTCGCCCGCATCGCGCAGGCTCACAAAGTTGACGCCCTTGACCACACGGCCGTCCTTGACGTCCAGGCAGGGAATCACACGTTTGGTAAGCATGGGCTACTCCTCCCCTCGGGCGGCGGCCAGCGCCTGCACCAGCGTAAAGTTGCCCTCGTAGAGCGCACGGCCGGTGATGGCACCTTCAATCGCGCCCTCGCCCACCGCGGCCAGCGCGCGGATGTCGTCGAGCGTCGAGATGCCGCCCGAAGCCACGACGGGAAAACCCGCGACCTCGGCCACATGGCGATACGCCGCCACATCGATGCCCGTCTGCATGCCATCGCGCGCGATGTCGGTATACACCAGATGCTTAAAGCCCAGCTCGGAAAGCTGCGCCACGGCGTCGTCGAGCGCCACGCCCGCGCCGTCACGCCAACCGTTCACCTTGAC
>USKV01000048.1 GCA_900555355.1 uncultured Collinsella sp. | reverse complement strand
CCGAGGCAGACAACCTCGAGAGTCTGTCCGCCCTTGTTGCTGAAGCGCTGAGCTTTCCTCCGCTCGCCTTCACAGGCATCCGCGAGCTCATCGAATTTCTGTTTGCCCAAGCCAAAGACAAGAACATTACCCTCGTTCTCGACGAATACCCCTACTTGAGAGATGCGGTTAAGGGCTTAGACAGCATTCTTCAGACCTCAATCGACGCTCACAGGGAAGACTCACGTTTAAACATTGTCCTGTGCGGCTCCTACGTTGAGATTATGAAATCCCTCATCGAGCATGAAAGCCCCCTCTACGGGCGAATTGATCTCGCGCTTGAGCTTAAGCCCATGGATTACTTTGACGCTGCGAAGTTCTATCCCGCGTTCTCGCCCGAGGACAAGGTGCGGCTCTATAGCGTTTTTGGCGGCATCCCCTTTTACAATCGCCTCATCGATCAATCCCAAAGCGTACGCGACAACATCATCGAGCTCGTCACGGAACCTGGCGCCCGCTTAGAAAGCGAGGTGCCGTCCTATCTCAACGCCGAGATCTCGAAGATGACCAACGCCAACGAAGTTTTCGGGGCTCTCGCACAAGGTTACTCCCGTTGGGGGGACGTGCTGGCACAGTCGCATGTCTCGAGCGGTCCGGCCATGGCAGACGTGCTCGACAAGCTCATGTCACTCGAAATCGTCCAAAAGCGTGCACCCATCAACGACCCTACGAACAAGCGCAAGTCTGGCTACTTTGTAGTGGACCCACTTTCGCTCTTTTACTATCGCTATGTTTTCCGCAATGCCTCAGCGCGTCAGCTGCTCGACCCGGAAGTCTTCTATGATCGTCACGTCTCCCAAGACTTCGAGGAAAACTACGTTCCTCATATGTTCGAGGAGATCTGCCGTCAATACCTCGTGCGGCAGAACAGGACCGGCAAGATCGAACCGGCTTTCGACGCCATAGGCAAGTACTGGTACGACGATCCCGCAAACAAAACGAGCGGCGAATTCGACGTGGTAACGCAAGACCCCGAGGGCTACGCATTCTACGAAGCAAAGTTCCGCAAATCCCCCGTCACGCAAAAAATGGTCGACGAGGAAATCACCCAAGTCGAGGCAACGGGGCTCAAGTGCCATCGCTATGGATTCTTCTCCCGTTCGGGCTTCGAAGCTGGCGAAAGCGATCGAACCGTCTTCATCGACCTGCCGCAGATGTTTGGATAGGACAGGCCCCTCCCGCATTCCAAGCATTCATTATCTAATCGAACGATTGTTCGATGGATTTCGTGTTGGTTGGAATCGCCCACGGGCTGGGCTATGCTACCTTGACTATCTATATGACTTAAACGCAGCAAGGGAGCACCGAGAGAGCGAGTATGGCAAAAAACACCGCAAACTATGGTAACGACAGTATCCGCCAGCTCAAGGACGAGGAGCGCGTACGCCTGCGCCCCGCCGTCATCTTTGGCTCGGACGGACTCGACGGTTGCGCGCATGCCGCCTTCGAGATCCTGTCCAACGCCGTTGACGAGGCGCGCCAGGGCTACGGCAAGCTCATCACCCTTACCGCCTTTCGCGATGGCTCCATTCAGGTAGAGGACAATGGCCGTGGCTGCCCGCTCGACTGGAACCCTTCCGAGAAGCGCTTTAACTGGGAGCTCGTCTTCTGCGAGCTCTACGCCGGTGGCAAGTATAACAACAACCAGGGCGGCGACTACGACTTCTCGCTCGGCACCAACGGCCTGGGCTCCTGCGCGACCCAGTACGCTTCCGAGTACATGGACGTCACCGTCTGGCGTGACGGCAACAAGTACTCCTTACACTTTAAAAAGGGCAAGGTTGTCGGCGCCAAAAAGAAGGCACTCGAGATTGAACCCAGCGACGAAAACCGCACCGGCACCACCATCAAGTGGCGCCCCGATCTCGAGGTCTTTACCTCGATTAGCATTCCCCACGATTGGTATCGCGAAACCATGCGCCGTCAGGCCGTGGTCAACGCCAACGTGACCTTCCGCCTGCGTATCGAGGTCGACGATGGCGAGTTTTCCGAAGAGGATTTTTGCTATCCCAAAGGCATCGAGGACTACGTGCTCGAGAAGGTCGGTGCCGACTACCTCACCGAGCCTTTCTTTATCGAGGCCGACCGTCGCGGTCGCGACCGCGAGGACCTGCCCGACTACAACGTAAAGATCACCGCGTGCATGTGCTTCTCGCGCACTTTCATGATGCAGGAGTACTACCACAACTCATCGTGGCTCGAGAACGGCGGCTCGCCCGAGAAGGCTGCCCGCAGCGCCCTCACTAGCGCCATCGATGCTTACATCAAGCAACAGGGCAAGTACAACAAAAATGAGAGCGGCATTAAGTGGCAGGACGTCCAGGACTGCCTAGTGCTGGTGACCAACTGCTTCTCCACCCAGACGTCCTACGAGAACCAGACCAAGAAGGCCATCAACAACCGCTTTATCCAGCAGGCTATGACGGCTTTCTTTAAGGAGCGTCTCTCGACCTACTTGATCGAGAACAAGGACGCCGCCAACAAGATCATGGAGCAGGTGCTCATCAACAAGCGCTCGCGCGAGAATGCCGAGAAGACGCGCCAGAGCATCAAGACCAACCTGCAGCAAAAGACCGACATGGCCAACCGCGTGCAGAAGTTCATCGACTGCCGCTCCAAGGACAAGAGCCGTCGCGAGATCTACATCGTAGAGGGCGACTCGGCAGCAGGCGCCATTCGCACCTCGCGCGATGCCGAGTTCCAGGGCGTTATGCCCGTCCGCGGTAAGATCCTCAACTGCCTGAAGGAGGACTACCCGCGCATCTTTAAGTCCGACATCATCATGGACCTCATGCGCGTGCTGGGCTGCGGCGTGGAGATCAAGGACAAGCGCATCAAGAACCTCGGCGCCTTCGACCTGGACAACCTCAACTGGAACAAGGTCATCATCTGTACGGACGCCGACGTCGACGGTTACCACATCCGCACGCTCGTGCTCACCATGCTCTACCGCCTGGTGCCCACACTTATCGACGAGGGCTACGTCTATATCGCCGAGTCGCCGCTCTACGAGATCAACTGCAAAGAAAAGACCTACTTTGCCTACACCGAGCTCGAAAAGAACGGCATCCTTAAGGAGATCGGCGACCAGAAGTGTTCCATCAACCGCTCCAAGGGTCTTGGTGAGAACGATCCGGACATGATGTGGCTCACCACCATGAACCCCGAGACGCGTCGTCTGATCAAGGTGGAGCCCGAGGACGTCACCAAGATGGAGACCATGTTCAACCTTTTGCTGGGCAACGACGAGGCAGGCCGCAAGCGCCATATCTCCGAGCACGGCAAAGAATACCTGGACCAGCTGGACCTGCAGTAGCAGCAAATCGATAACGACGGCCCATAAGAAGTTCAAGAGGAAATCGTGGCAAAGAAGAAGACGAAGAACCAGCCAAAGAAAAAGCAGGTTAACGCCGAGAACGTCATCGGCCTGCACTCCGAGGTCACCGACCAGCCGATCACGCAGACGCTCGAGGTCAACTACATGCCCTACGCCATGAGCGTCAACGTCTCGCGTGCGTTCCCCGAGATCGACGGCTTTAAGCCCTCGCACCGCAAGCTGCTCTACACCATGTACAAGATGGGTCTGCTCAAGGGCGAGCGCCAGAAGAGCGCCAACATCGTGGGCCAGACCATGAAGCTCAACCCGCACGGTGATGCCGCGATCTACGAGACGATGGTGCGTCTGGCAACCGGCAACGAGGCGTTGCTCGCACCGTTCGTTGAGTCGAAGGGCAACTTTGGCAAGTACTATTCGGGCGACCTGAGCTACGCCGCCTCACGTTATACCGAGGCCAAGCTCTCCCCCATCAGCGCCGAGATCTTCAAGGACATCGACAAGGACCCGGTCGACTTCGTCGATAGCTACGACGGCGCCATGAAGGAGCCGCGCCTGCTGCCCACCACGTTCCCCAACATCCTCGTCTCGGCCAACAAGGGCATCGGCGTCGCCATGGCGTCCGACATCTGCGGTTTCAACCTCAACGAGGTCTGCACCGCCACCATGCACTACCTGCAGGACCCTGACTGCGACCTGCTCGAGTACATGCCCATGCCCGACTTCTCGACCGGCGGCGAGATCATCTACCGCCGCGAGGAGATGGAAAAGATTATCGAGACCGGCCTGGGCAGCTTCCAGATCCGCTCCCGCTGGCGCTGGATTCCCGAAGAGCGCATCATCGAGGTCTACGAGATCCCCTACACCACCAAGACCGATGTCATCATCGAGCGCATCGTCAAGCTCTCCAAGGAGGGCAAGGTCAAGGAGATCGCCGATATCCGCGACGAAACCGACCTCTCGGGCCTGCGCATCGCCATCGACCTTAAGCGCGGCGTCGACCCCGACAAGCTCATGGCCAAGCTCTATCGCTCGACCACGCTGCAGGATTCGTTCTCGTGCAACTTTAACGTGCTGGTCGACGGCTATCCCCGCGTTATGGGCGTGCGCCAGATTCTGCACGAGTGGGTCAAGTGGCGTATTGAGTCCACGCGTCGCCGCATTAACTTTGACCTGGGCAAAAAGTCCGAGCGCCTGCACCTTCTGCACGGCCTCGAGGCAATTCTGCTCGACATCGACAAGGCCATCGCCATCATCCGCGGCACCAAACTCGAAGCCGAGGTCGTGCCCAACCTTATGAAGGGTTTCGACATCGACGAGACCCAGGCCGAGTTTGTCGCCGAACTTAAGCTCCGCAACATCAACGAGGAGTACATCCTCAACCGCACCAAAGACATCGCTAAGCTCGAGGGTGAGATTGCCGAGCTTGAGGAGATCCTCTCCAGCGAGGAGAACATCAAGAAGGTCATCAGCGACGAGCTGGCCGCGGTCAACAAGAAGTACGTGATGCCGCGCCGCACGGGCAGGATTGAGCCCCACGAGGTTATTGAGGTAAGCTTGGAGCCCGAGGTCGAGGAGTACCCGGTCACCATCATGCTCTCGCGCGATGGCTACCTTAAGAAGATGACGGACCGCGTGCTCAAGAAGGCGACCACACTCAAGTACAAGGACGGCGACAAACCCTTTATCGAGTTTCCGTCCTCCAACACCCACGAGCTGCTGGTCTTTACCAACAAGAGCCAGGTGTACAAGTGCAAGGTTGCCGCGTTTGAGGACACCAAGTCGGCCCAGCTGGGCTCGTACCTGCCGACCGATCTTGAGATGGAACCCGACGAGAGTGTCATCTGGGTCATCGACCCCGAGGACTACAAGGCCGACGTGTTGTTCGTCTTTGAGAACGGCCGCGTGGTGCGCGTCGCGCTTTCTGGATACGTCACCAAGACCAACCGCAAGCGCCTTAAGAACGCCATCTACGGCGGCAGCAAGCTGCTGTATGCCCAGGTGCTCAAGGAAGACCGCGACATCGCACTGGTCTCGAGCGACTATCGTTTGATGAACTTCAACACGTCGTTGCTCAAGACCAAGACGACCACCAACACGCAGGGCGTCCAAGCCTTTACGGCCAAGAAGGGTCGCTTGGTCACCACCGTCGGCACGACCGAGGAGATTCTTGGCGCCGGCGTCTCGGCCGAGAAGTTCACCGCACAGAGCCTCCCCTCCGCCGGTGCCCTCATGAAAGAAAACGACATGCCGAGTCTGTTTGACTAGGACGACGGCAGCCAAACCGTCATGGTTCTACAATGCAGCGGGGCCCGGAGCGCAGCAACATCGCGCTCCGGGCCCCGCTCGTTGCAACGTAGTCGGAATAATAGGAATTCCCGTTTTTCACTCCCGCAATCCCGCGGCACAAGACATGTTAAACCGTTAGCAAAACTTGCAAAAATTAGCAAAAGTTGCAAAAACTAGCAAAACCTGCAAAGGGGCCACCATGGATCGCAGCAAATGTCTCCGCCATGCCAGGCATGCTCGAAGATATTATCGAGCGAACCAAAGAGGCGGCAGATAGCCGCCTCTCACAGCCTCGCGCGTGCATAAGCGGCGTTCAGATTGGGCCAGTCGGCATCGATTGGACATATGCTCAGGAGACTCAGGGTAACTGGCGCACGTACATGAATGGCGTCTTCAGGCAACTCGAGAAGCATGACGTCGGGCTTCTCTCGAAACGACCTATCGGGAGCTTTCTGACAAAGACATCGAATTCTTGTTGGCGATGCTGCCCGATTCTGGCCCCAGCAGGGTCTCGGAGATAGCCAAACGCATGGGCGTCGCCAGCAACTACGCAAGCCAATACAAACGCCGCCTCCTGGAGGACGGCGTCATTGGAGAGCGCGGGCGTGGTCTCGTTGGCTTTGACATTCCCGCGTTCAGGGAATTCTTGAACGAGAAGGCGTTTTAGCACGCCGGAATTGTCCGCGGAAGCATCAACGCATGGCAATCAGCATTCCTCTTGGTAAGGATAGCAAGCATTTTCCACCAACACCGATTGCCATGCGTTCTTCTTGCCCTTAGGCGAGCTTGCGAGCGAGCTCTCGCACCTCTTCCAACTTGGGCGAGGAGGCCATGCTGTCGCGCTCGGTCATGCCGCTAATGGTGACAATGCCCTGGTCCTCCCACTTGCAGTACGCGCAGGCTGACTTGTACATAGCGATCGCCGCATCATAGACGCCCTCGCTGTGGCTATCGAGCAAAAGGGCCGTCTTGGTGAACGGGAAGCCTGTAGCACCGAAGGCGTACAGGCGGTCGATGGCGGCCTTCTCCTGCGCAGTGATATCAAACCAGTAGATAGGCGAAGCGAAGACAACCATATCGGCGCCTTTCAGCGACTCGATCACGTCGGCCATGTCATCCTTCTGCACGCAAGTGCCCTCATGGGCGAAGCAATACTGACACCCCAGGCAACCAGCGATTTTCTTGCTGGCAACACGGACGACCTCGACCGTATTGCCGCCCTCACGCGCGGTCTCGGCAAACGCCTCGACCATGGTATCGGTATTGGCGCCCTTACGCGGGCTGCCGCTCAATACAACGATATTCATAGAAATCTCCCTCCCTCATGCCGCAGGCGCGCGGCATATTTTTTGTTTTAACCAAAACGTATGGAGTTATTCAATCGCCTCGTTTCAGCTACTCCCACTCGACAATAGGAGCCACTGGCCAAAAGCCTGTCAACATCAAAACAAGTTTTCAATCTATCGATTCTACGTGAGGCAATGGTCCCCATTTGATGCCCGCACTGTTTGCGCACTAGGGAGCAAAAGAATCTGGCCGCCGCTCAAATAAGATCACCGCCATCTTGCATAAACGACGCCATGTTAAGGTGCCTGATGCCATCCCTCTCCTGCAATAGAGGATCAAGCGTGAACAAGTAGCGCGGATACCCATCCCTGATTTGGCCGAACGGCCTGTACTCGCGCTCCTCGACGCCTCTGTCGGCAATCGACATAGAGACCTGGATGTAGGCGTAAGCATTGCGCCTACGAGCGATGAAGTCACACTCGAGCTTCCCAATACGGCCCACAGAAAGCTCGTACCCGCGCGATGCAAGATAGAGGTAGATCTTCACGTCGGTATATACGCAAGTGCGCCCCCTTTTTTTCTCAGCGTCCATTTCATCAGTTATGGGGGTGCTTTTTTACATTTTATAAAAAAGCGTACCGATAACTTATTCCCACTCAGTTTCGAAAATCGAATGGTTTTGAAGTTTCGAAAGCGGCAGGGCACCATGCATAAGGGCATGTTGGGATCCGCACCAGTAAAACAGGAATTGACTCACGCGAGAAGGCGCCGCCCCGTCGCCTCGATGCGTGCGACAGGCAGATTAGGTTTGGGGAGTAGAACGGCCCTTGCGCGAGGCGTGAATTGTAATCGATAAAGCCGAGCTTTGAGAACATGCGGTTTATCTCGTCGAACGTTGAGTCAACAGGGGCTTGCGCCCCGTCGGCCGACTTGGCGACGCCCATGTCCATGATGCCGGGCACAAGTGTGAATGCGCCACGTGGAGGCGAAGGGGTCACCCGAAAGGTTGATGGTAAGCGAGCACCAGAGGTCAAGGTGGTCCTCGCCTTCCGGGTTTGTGAGGTCGAGGGCGAGTGCCCCTCCCTCGGTCGCGTACAGCGGCGGCAGGCACTCGGCCAGCTCCTCAGTCATAAGCGCTTGCATGTCCGTCTCCCCTCCAGGCCACGTCGGACCCCTAGAATCTTCGCCCCGCGGGCAAAGCCTCGGCGCGCCCCATGGCATCTCGGCTTTGCCCCCTGCAATGTCGCGCAGCGGAGACACCACCTGAGACGGATGTCGATGCATCGAACCCGAGACCGGGCGCGGCGGCGGGGAGCCTCTCGCGCGAACAATCTGCTCGATCCTGCCGCACCCATCTTAAAAAAGTTCGAAAAACGTTCAATCGTACGACATCCGTCGAACAGTCGGGGGTACACACCACTACAGAAGGCCCACGGAACGGGGGGCGAGATGGTCGGCGACGGGTTCAAGGCACTCTCCGGCCCCACGCTCCGCTAGGGAGGGCGTCGGGAGGGAGGCCGTAATGGGTGAGAAGGACGAGCGGCCGGAGCGGGTGTTCCCCGGCAGGACAGACCCGTGGTTCATAGCGGCCATGGTGATTGTGGCGGGCGGTTTATCCGCGGCGTGTATCGCGTGTTTCCTGAGCTCGAGTCCCGCGCTCCTATGGGGCTGGTTCGCGCTGCTGCCCGTCCCGGCCCTCGTGGCCCTGGCCGCCCTTCCCGTCCGCAGCAACCGCCTCGA
>USKV01000047.1 GCA_900555355.1 uncultured Collinsella sp. | reverse complement strand
CCTTGAAATTGAACGTCAGATTGCCGCTTGGGGCCGTTTGCAGCGTCGAGCCGTTACGCGGTTTGGTAAAACCGCGTAACTAAAGGGCTTCGAGTGCGGCGGCGATGCGCTTCATGGCGGCATCGGCGGATGCTTGGTCGGGCGCCTCGGCCAGCACGCGGATAACCGACTCGGTTCCGCTCTTGCGCACGAGCACGCGGCCCTCGCCTGCCAGCGCAGCCTCGGCCTCGGCGATGGCGTTCTGCACGCCCATATTCTCGAGCGCGGCGTCCTTGTCCGCCACGTGCACGGCCACCTGCGCCTGTGGCAGCAGCTTGCACGGAGCCGTGAGCTGCGAGAGCGTCTCGCGCTCGGCACGAATCACTTCCATCACGCGCAGCGAGGTCATAATGCCGTCGCCCGTGCGCTCGATATCGCCAAAGATCGTATGGCCCGTCTGCTCGCCGCCCAGGCTGTAGCCGCCCTCGCGCATCTTGGCATACACGTGACGGTCGCCCACGCCGCTGGTCACGGCACTCAGGCCGGCAAGCTCCAACGACTTGATCAGGCCAAAGTTGCTGGCGATCGTCGGCACCACGGTACCGCCCGAGAGACGCCCGTGCTTGTTCAGGTACACACCACACACGTACAGGATCTGGTCGCCGTCGACCACGCGGCCGCGCTCGTCCACGGCCAGGCAGCGGTCGGCATCGCCATCGTAGGCAAAGCCCACATCCAGGCCCTGCTCCACCACGTGGCGCTGCAGGCGCTCAATATGCGTAGAGCCGCAGTCGACATTGATGTTAAAGCCGTCGGGCGCGGCATTGATCACGCGCACATCGGCGCCCAGTGCGTCGAACACTGGCTTGGCCACCGAGGATGCCGAGCCGTTGGCGCAATCGATGCCGATCTTGACGCCCTGCAGCGAAAAGTTCGCGCTGGCGATGAGCGAAGCAATGTAGCGGTTGCGGCCCTGCATGTAATCGACCGTGGCGCCAATGTGGTTGCCCGTGGCCAGCGGCACCTCGCTCTTGCCATCGATGTAATCCTCGATGAGTTCCAGCACGTCCTCGTCCATCTTAAAGCCGTCGCTGTTGACGAGCTTAATGCCGTTATCGCAAAACGGGTTGTGGCTCGCGCTGATCATGATGCCGCAATCGAAGCAGCCTTCCACAGTCTGATGCGCTACGCCTGGCGTGGGGATCACGTGCAGCATATAGGCGTCCGCACCGCTCGCGACCAGGCCGCTCACCAGCGCCGCCTCAAACATATAACTCGAGCGACGTGTGTCCTTGCCCACGATGACGCGCGCCTTGCGCTCGCGGTTGGCGCCGTAATACCAGCCCACAAAACGGCCAATCTTATAAGCGTGCTCTACCGTCAGCCCAACGTTGGCCTCACCGCGAAAGCCGTCGGTGCCAAAGTACTTCATGCGCTCTCCTTACAAAATAGGGGCGAACAGATTGCCTGTCCGCCCCAAAATGGTACTCGATTATCTGCGCTACCAGAAAAACCCTACGCCGACGCGCTGTCGCGAGCTGCCTGGCATGTAGGAGTCTGACGCAGCGTAAGCGGCTTGTCCCCCGCCTCGGCCGACGTGGTCAGCGTATACGTGATCGTCGTCGTCTCGCCAGCATGCAGGTCAACGGTGCCCGAATAGAAGGGGATTCCATGCCACGTAGCGGCGCCAAGACCAAACTGTGTGCCCTCAACCGTAAGGTCACTGATGTTGCCGCCCGTCGGGGCAAACAACGAGACATTCAGGCGTTCGTCGTCACACGCGGCATCGGGTGCGCTCGCCGCAACGTAGTCGGGCAGCTTGCCTGCCTCCTCCTGCGTCATGATGTTCGTCAGAGTAACGGTGATGCGATACGAGCACGTGCCGTCGCCGTTCTTGATGCCCTGGCCGATCTGCGTGTCGGCGTTCAGATACCAGTCGAGCTTGGAGAAGCTCAGGTTGTTAAAGTAAACGCCGGCAACGGGATCGGCACTCGGATCATCCGGATCGGGCAGCGAAGCGTCAATGCCCGTCTCTTTGATGGCATTCTGCTCATCATCGTTTCTCATCCAAGCAATCAGACGGCCCTCTTCGGCACCGCGCTCGAATGCACCGACAAGCTTTGTAACGTCGACGTCACCGATGCCACCGAGAATCTTGTCGAAGGCGGCGCTGGCAACAGCCGCAAAGATGCCGTCCGATTCCTCGACCGGATAGTTCCAATACACATCGTGCATGAGAACCTTCGCCGCGTTGGTACCGTCGACGACCGTACCATCAGGCAGCGAGACATTACCGACAAGGCCCAGCAGGTACTGCAAGAACACCGGATCGATGCCGACGACGCCATCAACGTCCTGCCCATACTGGGACTTCCACAGCGCGGCGACACGCTGCGAGTTGCGGGGCCAATCATGCGAATAGGTATTGCCCGAGTTGTACAGGTTGCTGTGGTTGCCGAACAGCGCCTCATCCTCTTCGTCGACGCTCTCGACTGCCTCATCCTCGCTGAGTCCAATGCGGGGAACAAACTCGCCAATCGACATCTGGCCGTCGGTGACCGAAATCAGGCCCTGCGAACCGCCAAAGCCGCCGCAGGCACGAATCTCGACGTTGTTCATGGCGTACACAAGGTAGTTGCGCGTCTGGCCGTTGGCGCCGAGCATCTGGGGAAGGACGGGGGCGACCTTCTCCGCCGCGTCAACCGCGCCGTTGAGGGTGGCAAAGCCGTCCTTGGCCTTATCGACCAGCTCAGTCACCTGGGAAATATGAGTATCGCCAATGCCCTGGATCTTCTCGTTGGCACTCTTGAACACCTTCGAGCTGCTGGAAAGCGAATCGGCGACCGCCTGCAGCGCGGATACGTTAATCATACCGTCCTGGAACAGCTTGCCGGGCGTGGCCTGCGAAAGGTTATCGGCCATGGGAACCAGCGCGTTGCTCGAGACATCGGACAGGGCATCAATCATGGTGCGGGCTGCGTTGATGTCACTGCCATACACCGGGATAAACGAAGCCGCCGTCCACAGCGGGCTCGAAGTCTCCGCCTTCATGCTGTCGCAGAGCTCATCGATCTTCTTCGCGTCGTCAGGCAGCGTCGAAAAATCGCCCGACGTGACCTTGTCCTTAAGGCCACCGACAATCTCGACAGCCTCCTTCGCTTCGCTCTTTACGGTCTTTGCCGAGTTAAGCAGCATAAAGCCGCTTGCGCCAAGCGCAACGAGAAGCACCACGACCACAGCGGCAATAATGGCGCCAGTGTGACGCTTTTTGCGCTCGCCCTTGCGATGGCGATGACGGACCAGACCGCCAGAGGTCGAACTCGACGAAGCGTCGCTACCGTAGTTCAAGCCAAAATCGTAATAATCTTCCTTGGAACCCGAGCCCGCAAACTCGGTACCGCTATCATCCAGGCGGGCGAACGTGCCAGTCTCGGAGGCGCCGGTGTAAATCGTGCCAAGGTTACCTGTAAGCCCCGCGCCACCGGAAGAGGGAGTATTGTTGGCGGCCTTGCCGGCATTAACGTTGCCGGCAGCATTCGCGGCGTTGGCAGCACCTGCGTTGTTCGCAGGCACCGAAGGAGCCCCGCTCGGCTGCGACGCGGAGGTTGCACCGCCCGCAAAGACATTCCCTCTTGCACGGCCGGTCTTTTTTGCCTTTTGAGACTGCTCGTACAGAGCGGTAAACATCGCCGTCTCGCCCGGGGACACGCGCTTACCGGAACCGCCCTGTCCAGCGCCGCCCGGCGTGCCGGCCTTACCAGCCTCGTTCGGACGCGGCGGAACTGCAGGACGGCCGCTATCGCTGCCCTTAAAGTGATTACCAGCCATAAAGAAATCCTCGCAATTGAGTCGCAATGAAAAAGTCCATAACGTTACTAGTTTATGGCATTTTGAGCATCGACAGCTAAACTCCAGACACGGACATCAATTGGCGAAAATGCGGCACAACACCTTTTCTGTCTTGGCGGCGGCGTCAACTACACCGTAAGGAACATCATCACGATGATCATGGCAAAGCCGATAAGATCGGTCGGCAAAAACACCGTGCCCAGCATAACGGCACTCGTGATGGTCGCCGAAACCGGCTCCACGGTTCCGATCAAGCTCGCACGCACCGAGCCGATGTCCTTGACGCCCTGCATATAGAGCATGTACGCCAAAAACGAGCCCACGACCACAAACACCGCGAGCGCCTCGACGCCGGCGGCATCGAGCGCCGGCATATGAGCCCAAGGCTGCACGATAGTGCAGGTGACGATACCAGCCGTGAGCATGGCTGAGCCCGTAACGATGGGGCTGCCGTATTCGGGCAGAATCTTGGCGGGAATCACCGCCATGCAGGTGGCGCTGACCGCACACATAAGGCCTGCGACCAGGCCAAGCGGCGATATGCTCAGACTGGTCGGGTCGCCGCCGGTAGCGATTAAAAAGGTGCCGCCCAGGGCCAACCCAATGCCAACGGCCTCACGCACGCGAGGCATGCGATGGTCGATCACGCAGGTGTAGCCCATGATGATGACCAGCTGCAGGCACTGGAGCACCGTCGCGGTTCCGGCATTTGTCAGGCGCACGGCCGAAAGATAGCAAAACTGGTTAAAGAGCAGGCCAAAGGCGGTAAAGAACAGCAGCTGTTTGCGATCAGCGGGCGTCGTCCAAAGCTTGACCAGGCGTGCGCGGTCGCGCGTGACAACCACGACCATAAAGAGCAGACCGGCGAGAATCTGTCGTATGCTCATAAGCCACAGCGTATCGACATGGTAGGTATCGAACAAAAAACTCGCGCTGGTACCCGAGAAACCCCAAAACGAACCGCCCACCAGCGTGGCTAAAACACCCGTGATCATCTTGCTCGTCTGGGCGTCGTTGAGACGGTCGCGCCAGGCGCGACGGGTGCTGCGGCTGAGCTCGTCGGTGCCCTCGGGCACATCAATGTTCGATATATCGGTCATCGGCACCGAAGCCCCTGTGCCTTCGACCTGCTCGACACACTCTTTGCTCATTCCACTCCCCCGAAACAGCCTGGAAACAATTCGGCTTACCTTACCACGGCGAAGGCACCAGCCGGAGGCTTGTCCGCTTATCGGTAGGACAATTCCGCAGGCGTCTTTCCATAGCTCGATACCGCAATGGCCCTGTATTAGTCGACAGCCAAATCGCGGCAGCAGACTCTTTTGAAATGGATACGACAAAGCCCCCGAATTCCACAATGTAAGCGATTTTTAAAAATGTTCTTGCCACCGAGTTCAGGCTCCGTTATATTATCCCTTGCGCACTTGCGCACCCTTGATCGGGCGTTTAGCTCAGGGGGAGAGCGCTTCCCTGACACGGAAGAGGTCAGAAGTTCAAATCTTCTAACGCCCACCAAATGTTCGCAGCTCAGAGACTATGTCTCTGGGCTGTTTTGTTTTATGTCGCCAAATCCGCTGGCAGCTCCAACCGCCCAAGCAACCACCCTGCCCATGCACAAAACCGCGTCAATAGCCACCGAGGCCGAGACCAACGCGTCTCGAACCCATCCGAGCCGCAACTTCTCGACAAAACGCCGCGATGTCTGCGCCCTGCGGTATCCTTGAGGCACTTGCACCTGCAGCACCAAGGAGCCGCCATGCGCACCGAGCTCGATGTCCCCTTTTCGCACAAAGAAGAAGCCAAGGCGCTGGGCGCCAAATGGGACCGGACCAAGAAGATCTGGTATGTACCCAGCGGCGTCAACCCCGAGCCCTTTGCCGAGTGGCTGCCCGGTGTTGACCGATCCGACCCCTCAGCGCCGTATATATATCTAGTACTGGGCAAGCGCGAGTGCTGGAAGTGTCACAAAGAGACCTCGGTCGCGGCCTTTGGCATTCCCTATCGAACCGATAACGACGAGAGCATCGCCATCGCGCACGCGCCCAACGAAGCCAGGTACATTGCCATCGACACGGCCAACGCCAACGCACTCGCCATCGTGCCCGCTCTTGGCTGCGTGCCGGGCGAGATCCGCGACTACCTTCATAAGCGCTGCGGCTACAAGCCCGTAGGCGCGCGAGCCTCCAAAGCCCCGTCGCTAGGCAACACGTGCACCAGTTGCGACGCGCTGCAAGGCAGCCGCTATCTGTTCGAGGAGCCCTCGTCCCCGTTTGCCCTCACTGCCATCAACAAGCTGCCGGCACTGGAGTTTGTGCGCGTCGAAGTTGCCGGCGTCTTTGGCGTCCCGGCCACGCGTACCGACTTTGACCAAGCGCTCTTTACCTGGGCACGCGACCATCACGCCGAGTTCCACAAGCAGCTCGGTGAGGGGATTTATTTGTAGAGACGAAGAGGCCTTCACAGCCAGCTCCTCCGCATCACCTATCCCTCGTCGCCGGCGTCGTACACGATATCGAGGCCACAAACAGGGCATTTCTCCGGATACACCGGCATATGAACGCCTGTCCGTTTTCTCACTTCGTCGCTGAGCCTGTCGCGCGCATCGATGAACCGAATGTCGAGACACGGTATTTGCGAGCCGCAGCAAGGACAGGCGACGACAAACGACCCGCAATCAACCTCTACGCTCGGAAACATATTGTTGTCTATAAGGGCACACGGCAGTTTTCCGTACTTCCCCATTGCAATATCGCCTCGCCAGCTCATACACGCTCCCCTCTCGCTATACAAATCAGAAAGAGCATGCACCGGCGGGCGTGCGCGAGATTGCATCGCCACGCGATCCGATCAAACAACACGATCGTCAAAGAATGCCAAAACCAAATACGCTAATACGGCAGAAGCCCCGCCTTTTCACGCTTCTTTTCCGAGCGATCGAACTCAATGCGATGGGCCTCAAGAAACACCGTATTGGGTCGCCACTGACGCTCATTCGGCTGCCTTAGCGTCGCACCCGCAAAGGAAGCGTAGTCGGTCTTATCCAGCAGGTACGATCCGCACAGCCGATATTCGCCGCAAACAGGCTCAAACGAAATCAGGTGAGCATCAAATAGGGAATGAAGGTCGCGCCGAAGCAGAATGCCGTTGCTGGCAACCTGCGATTTGGGTCCCGAGTAATTCTCGATATGCGCAGCCTCCAGAGCTTCGCTGACGCCGCAGTCCGACACCGCGCAACGGCCGTCATAGGCGGCAACGAGCTGCTTGCGGAACCATTGTTGCCCCAATCGCTCGCGCCTTAACGCATAGCGGACCTTTTCGTCGTCGGTCGCACCCTGTCCGGCAAACTCAATATCGACGGGTATGTGCTTCAGATAACTCATGTCGGGCGCAAAACGAGGGTCCGGTCCGCCTTTATGAACAGGACCGTGCAGAACAAACCATCCGTTTTCGGGCTCGAACCGCTCAACAAACGCAAGGCCGAGCACCTTATAGCCCACCTCGGTTGCAAATATGACTCCGACTGGAACGCCGCATTCCATGCAGTTGAGCATTTTACGGTTGTAATTCTGGTCTCGAAAACCAACGGTACCCGGCGCTTGAACCGAGTACTTAATGACCCACGTACCATCGTCCAAATAGAGCGGAGGCACATCGGTGTAGAAGCTCTTTTTAGAGTTATGGACCGAAAGCGCAAAGATCTTATTGGGATCTTGCTTCACCCGATCCTGGCCCGGCCAGAAGATCCCTGAATCCCGCGTTACGGGAAAGAAGTCCGAGCCAATTCTCAAACGGTACTGATACTGAGGGCTATCTTCCTTGGTGTGGTGCGGAAGGCTGGTCCAAACGCCGCCGCGCTGCTCCTCACCCAGAAACCACTCCCATGCCTCAACGTATTCGGAAGGCACGAGACTGCAGGCGCGGTCATAGCTTGGTCCATCCATCAACGGAACAGCAAGGTCAATGTCGTTCATCGCCAGCACCTACAACCATACGAACGCGAGTCATGCCCCTCAATAATATGACCGAGAGTCAATTATTACGAGATCTCATTCCGCAATCGGCACATCGTTGATGCTCTCGGTTTGCCGCTGGCGTGCTTGTACCCCGCTACCCCACTCCCCTGTATACTGATGTAGCACGTGTTTCATCCGGGCTTGTTGGACCGGATTGTTCATGGGAGGGTCTTATGGCTGCTTCGAATCCGCCTAAGGGGAGCGTTTCTTCTTCGTCCATCAAGCCGGTTACGCGCAAGGCCGTGCGTTGCCAGCGCGAGGTCGCTTGGCTTGTCACGCAGGCGGCGGGCAGGCTTGTGGCGACCACTCAGGACGTCAATGCGCCTACACCGAGCTTTGTGTTAGCAGCGGCGCTGGATTTTGTGCGCCAATTGGAGCTTGCCGCACAGGATGCCAGCGGCCACCTCGACTACCAGAATGTTATGGCGCCCGACCTGCAAACGTTCTGCCACATGGCCAAGTTGCCCGCCGCGCCCAATGCACTTTCGGACGCAGGCTACATGTTTACGCTTTCGGGCGCGGACCTTATCCGCGACATCTATGCATACTGCAGCGAACTCGCCGAGCGCCACGTCTTTGACGCGGCTGAAGTCAAACCGGGATATGTCATCAAGCTGGTTCTTAGGCTGTTCTTGATGGACGGGCTTGGGGCCATGCCGGCGTAAGCCGAGTCTTTAGCATCACTGTCGACTGGGCAACAACCGCTTTGCCTTAGTGGGCGCCAATCGAGAGTCGATTATTGGGTCGCCTCGTCCGCTAACGCATTTATTCCACGCGCTCCAACAGTCGATACTTGCGGTTGCGGCTCGTCGCCGGCGCCGTGGGCTCAAGCTCGCCTTGAGCAATGAGCGCGTTGACGCGCGACCTAACCTGGGAAATCGTAAGCCCCGTACGTTCTGCCAGCTCACGCGTCCCCAGCTCGCCGTAGTGTTTGAGTGCCGTCACAATTAAGCCCCCGCCATGATGGGGGTGCGGACAGAAAGTTGGACCGTGAAGCGGTCCGGACTGGAGGTTCGCAT
>USKV01000046.1 GCA_900555355.1 uncultured Collinsella sp. | reverse complement strand
TCCACAGCTTAACAACCATCGAAAGCGCCAGGACTGCCACCAGGGCAAGCGAGAACTCGACAGGTTCGGGGTGGATGATACGCTCAAACGAGGACTTCACCAGTTCAAGGCCAATGAGAAGCACGAGCGCCGCCACGACAAGACCCGAGAGGTACTCGTAGCGACCATGGCCGTAAGGATGCTCGGGGTCGGCCGGCTTGCTCGCCAGCTTAAAGCCCAGCACGCTCACGATATTCGAGCTGGCATCGGACAGGTTGTTCATGGCATCCGCCACAATCGAAACCGATCCCGAAACCACACCAATTGCACCCTTCGCAGCACAAAGCGCAACATTGGCGACAATACACACCATGCCAGCTAACGTGCCCACGCGCGCACGGTCGCCCTGCGCACGCTTAACAATCCACTCGACCATCTACATCCGCCCCCACGGTACTACCTATATATCTATTGCTCAAACGGATTGTAGTGTAGCCACTTTGTCTCCCAGATACAAAGAGGCCGCAGCCCGCACGGGCCACGGCCTTGGAGCATGACAAAAGAATCGTCCTTTTGTCGCACAGGTTTATGCGCTCACTTCAGCAGCGCTTGCCACTGTTTCGGGCGAATCACCTCCGTCCCCCGTCGCCTGTCCCTTCGCCGGCACCACGCCAAAGCAGTAGCTCAGCGCCGCAGACACCGCAAATGCCGTGCCGCCGGCAGCGCAGCACCACAGCAGGTTCGGGATGCCGCCCGTGGCAAAGCCAATGACCATGAGGACATTCGTCATGCCGATGGTATAGGCCGTAACGTGGCCCACGGCCGCAACAAGGCCTCCGACGGCGCCGCCAATGGCCATGCACGTCAGGCACCTGCCATATTTAAAGCCGCAACCGTACAGCGCAGGCTCGCTTACGCCGCCAAGAACACCCGAGATCGAATAGCCCAGCATGAGCGTCTTCTCGTCCTTATCCGCAACGCGGAGCGACGCGCCAAAGGGCATGCCCCAAACGGCAAACGTTGCCATCGTCGCGGCGATCAGGATGCACGAATCCGTTCCCACACTCATAAACTGCGCATAGGCGAGCGATAGGACAACGTTGCTGACGCCCGCGATCTTAAGGAACTCCCAGCCCGCGGCAAGCCCCATGAGCGTGAGCAGCGACACGATGCCACCGGAATTGCCAAGCATAAACATAAGCTGGCCCAACAGCATGCCCAAATAGCTGCCCGCCGGCGCCGTAATACACAGCGAAACCGGAACCATGACAAGCATGGTCGCAAACGGAACAAACGAAAACGCCACGGCCTTAGGGATAACGCGCTGAAAGAAACACTCCACTTGCCGAAGCACGGGTACCGAGATGAGAACCGGAATAACAGTCGTCGTGTAATCGTTGACCGGCGCGGGAAGCAGGCCGTACACGGAAGTCATCGATGCCCCCGTCGTCGATGCGGCATCGACGAGCTTAAGCAGATCGGGCGCAATCAATACGCCGCCCAGCATCATGCCCAGCTGCTCCGAGCAACCGAGCTGGCGAGCGGCCGCCCAACCAAGATAAACGGGCAAGAAGTAGTAGCCGGCGTTATAGAGCCAACTGTAGAACAGGCGATAGATATCGGAATCGGCAGACCACAGGCCCAGCATGCCTTCACCCATAATGACGGCGACGGTGCGGAACAACGCCGCGCAGACAATAAACGGCAGCGCCGACATCATGCTTTTGGACAGATAGTCCACCACGGCCATGGCGTTTGATGAGACCGTCGTTGTAAACGAGGTGTTAGAAACTTGTGACACAGGAACCCTTTCCCAATGTGACATGCGGACTGTCCCTTTGTCACATCGTGCGATACTGACCGATTGCGCGGTACTTTTCGTAGCGGAGGTTTGTGAGGGTCGCGTCGTCGAGCCGCCCAAGCGTATCGAAGGCATCAAATGCCGAGGACATGACGGCACCGGCGATCTCCTCATGCGACAGGCCCCTATCATCAACAATGCCGTCGATGATGCCGAGCGCCAACAAATCGGGGGCCGTGAGCTTAAGCGCCTCGGCGGCCTCATTCGCGCGCTCGGTATCCTTCCACAGAATCGACGCACAGGCCTCGGGGCTCACGACCGAATAGGCCGAGCTCGAGAGCATCAGGATGCGGTCGGCCACGGACAGCGCCAGCGCGCCACCAGAGCCGCCCTCGCCTGTTACCACCGAGACAATCGGCGTCTTAAGGCCGCTCATCTCCATGAGATTCCGGGCAATCGCCTCGCCCTGGCCGCGCTCCTCGGCACCGATGCCGCAAAACGCGCCCGAAGTATCGACCAGGCACAGAACCGGTCGACCAAACTTTTCGGCCTGGCGCATAAGGCGACGCGCTTTGCGGTAGCCCTCGGGATGTGCCATACCAAAGTTGCGACGCATGCGCTCTTTGGTCGTGGTGCCGCGCTCGATGGCGATGACCGTTACGGGGCGCCCGTCCTTCCAGCCAATGCCAGCCACCACAGCGGCGTCGTCGCCAAAGTAACGGTCGCCGTGCAGCTCCACAAATCCATCCAGGCCCAGCGAGATCACCTCGCCCGCCGTGGCGCGATCTGCCGAGCGGGTCTGCTTGACAATCTCGAGCGCGGTTTTTGGTGGCGCCGAGCGCTTAAACAAGTGTCCCAGCTTTTTGCCGCGGCGACCCGTATGCACGATCTCATGCGGTGCCCCCAAGCCGGGCGCGTGCCCTTCGTGCAGCGCCAGCAGCTCGCCTACCGTGAGCGCAATCTCGCCGCGCGGAACAACGGCATCGCAAAAGCCGTGCTCCATCAAAAACTCGGAGCGCTGGAATCCCTTGGGCAGTCGCTTGTGCATGTTCTGCTCGATCACGCGCGGGCCGGCAAATGCCGTCAGGGCATCGGGCTCGGCCAGGATAATGTCGCCCTCCATGGCGAAGCTCGCGGTTACGCCTCCGGTCGTGGGGTCGGTGAGCACCGTGATATACAGGCCGCCCGCCTCGCTGTGGCGCCTAACCGCCGCAGAAATCTTGGCCATCTGCATAAGCGATGTCACGCCCTCTTGCATGCGCGCACCGCCCGAAACGGTAAAGCCGACAACTGGCAATCCCAGCTCGGTCGCACGCTCAAATGCGCGACAGATCTTCTCGCCCACCACGGAGCCCATCGAGCCCATCATAAAGTTAGCGTCCATAAAGAAGAGCGCCGTATCGCAACCGCAGATTTTGCCCCTGCCGCACACAACGGCATCGCGCTCGCCCGAACGCTCGCTCACGCTCTTGAGCTTGTCGGCATAGCCGGGAAACGAGAGGAAGTCCTCCGACGCCAGATTGGCATCCCATTCCTCAAACGTGCCCTCGTCGACCGTCATGCGCATGCGCGCGCGACCGCTCACGCGAAAGTGTTTGCCGCAACGGGGGCAGACCTCGAGGTTGTCGTGTAGGCGTGCCTCATCGATCACACGGCGGCACTCCGGGCACTTGATAAACACGTGGCGCGCGGGAAACTCGGCGCACGACTCGGTTATCGGCCCCTCAAGGACATTGACCGTCTTCGCTTTTCTATTCATCAGCATAGAGATGCCCCATCAGATCGGTGTGATACATGCCCGACAAGAACTCGTCGTTTGCCAGCACGTCGAGCTGAAGCTCGCTGTTTTCGCTCACGCCCTCAATCACGAGCTCGCCCAGGGCCGAGCGCATCTTGCGAATGGCGCCGTCACGCGTGGGCGCACACACGATGAGCTTGCCGAGCATGGAGTCGTAGTACGGCGGAACTGTCGCACCGGTAAACATGGCGGAATCCCAGCGCACGCGCGGACCACCCGGCACACGCAACGCGGTGATCGTTCCGCATGACGGCAGAAAGTCCGGCGTTTCGGCATTGATGCGGCACTCCATGGCGTGGTTGCGGACCGGCATGTCCTCCTGCTCAAAGGGCAGAGGCTGGCCGGCTGCCACGCGCAGCTGCCATTTGACCAGGTCGGTATCGGTCACAAACTCCGTAACCGGATGCTCCACCTGCAAGCGCGTGTTCATTTCCATAAAGTAGAAATTGCCGTCGTCCGAATACAGGAACTCGATGGTACCGGCTCCTTCGTAGCCAACGGCACGAGCCAGGTCACGCGCTGCCTTGTGCATGCGAGCACGAATGCCGTCGTGTCCGTCGAGGCACGGCGCGGGGCTCTCCTCGATCAGCTTTTGGTTGCGACGCTGCACCGAGCACTCGCGCTCGCCGAGCGAAAACACATGGCCCTGCTTATCGGCCATAATCTGCACCTCAACATGGTGCGCCGGCGCGACGAACTTCTCCATGTAGCACTCGCCGTCGCCAAAAACGGCCTCGCCCTCGGCACGCGCCTCGATGAACGCCTTTGCCGCATCTTCCACGCGCTCGACCTTGCGAATGCCGCGACCGCCGCCACCTGCACGCGCCTTGATGAGCACGGGGCAGCCGATGCGCTCGGCCTCGGCCGTCGCCTCCTCGGGACTTTTGAGCAGATCGCAACCCGGCACGATGGGCACGCCCGCCGCAGCAGCCGTTCGACGTGCGGCGTCCTTGTCGCCCATGCTGTCGATCACCTCGGCCGAAGGACCGACAAACGCCAGGCCATACTTGTCGCAGTCGCGCACGAAGCTCGCCTTCTCGGAGAAAAAGCCATAGCCGGGATGAATTGCCTTAGCTCCTGACTTTACGGCACAGGTGAGCACGGCATCGTCGTTGAGGTAGCTCTCGGCAAGACGCGGGCCGCCGATGCAATACGCCTCGTCGGCAAGCTGCACGTGCAACGCGTCCGCATCGACCGTGGAATAAACGGCGACGGTCTTGATGCCCATATCGCGGCACGCGCGGATAACACGGACCGCGACTTCGCCGCGGTTGGCGATGAGCACTTTGTCGAACATGAAAACTTCCCTACTTTTCGTGCATGAGTGCAAAAGACATATCGGCGCGGCAGCAAACCTCACCGTTAACGCTCGCAGTACCTGTCGCAAAGCGGAACGGCCCGCGCGCACGCGTGATGGAGCACACCAGATTCACCGTGTCGCCCGGGCGCACCGGACGCTTAAAGCGCACCTTGTCCAGACTCGTGTAGAACGGCGTCGCGCCGCGCGCCTCCTCATCGCCCATCAGCAGCACGCAGCAGTTCTGGGCGAGCATCTCGCACTGAATCACGCCGGGGACCACCGGGTTTCCCGGAAAATGCCCCTGCAAAAAGTACTCGTCGCCCGTAATCGTGATCTTGCCGTGGGCCTCGTCGCCCACTAGCTCGGCTTCGTCAAGCAAAAGCATCGGCTCACGATGCGGCAACAGCTTCTTGAGCTCTTCTTTGTTCATGGATATCACCTATCCGATCCTCATGAGGCAGCTGTCAAACTCAACGAGGTCGCCGTCGGCCACGCAGATCTCGAGCACCTCGCCGTCTGCCTCGGCCGTCACCTCGTTGAGAACCTTCATGGCCTCGATGATGCAGAGGGTCTCGCCGGCCTTGACCTTGGAGCCCACGCGCACAAACGGTTCGTCGCCCGGCGCCGGGGCAGCATAGAAAACGCCGACCATGGGAGCGGTCACCTCGGTGCCCTTGGGCTCCGGTGCGGCAACAGGCGCCTGCGCGGCGGGTTCCGGTGCGGTGGCAGGCATGGCGACAGGAGCCACCGCCGGAGCAGTCACGGCACCCGGCATAGGCATGGGCACGGCGACCGGCTGCGTGGCGCTCGCGCGCTCGAGTTCGACCGCGGTGCCATCGGGCTCCTCAACGCGTACGCGCGTGAGGCCGCGGTCCTCCATAACATCGGCTATCTCGGCAATTCTTTTGGAATCCATGCTCTAGCTCCTCGTATATCTACGCAGCGCGATGGCGGCGTTGTGCCCGCCAAAGCCCAGGTTGGTCGAAAGCGCCCAGGTAAGATCGGCGCGAACCGCGCGATTAGGCGTGTAGTCAAGATCGCAGGCGGGATCGGGCGTGCGGTAGTTAATGGTCGGCGGCACCACGCCCTGCTCGAGCGCCATGGCGCAGGCCATGACCTCGATGGCGCCCGTGGCACCGATCATGTGGCCGGTCATCGACTTGGTCGACGAGACGTGCGCGGCGCGCGCCGCATCCTCGCCAAGCGCACGCTTAATGCCCGCCGTCTCGGACGAATCGTTGAGCTTGGTCGAGGTGCCGTGAGCGTTGATGTAGAGGCCCTCGGAAGGCCTGACGTCGCCCTCGGTCACCGCCAGCGATATCGCGCGGGCAATGCCGGCAGCCTCGGGATCAGGGCTCGTGATGTGATAGGCATCATCGGTGTTGCCGTAACCCACGACCTCGGCATAAATGTGCGCACCGCGCGCCTGCGCATGCTCCATGCTCTCGAGTGCCAGCACGCAGGCGCCCTCGCCCATCACAAAGCCGTCGCGGTCTGCATCGAACGGGCGGCAAGCCGTCGACGGGTCAGGATTAGTGGTGAGAGCACGGCAGGATGTAAAGCCCGCAACGGCATCGGGGATGATTGCGGCCTCGGCGCCGCCGGCGAGAATCGCATCGGCATAACCATGCTTGATGGCGCGGAACGCCTCGCCCACGGCATGTGCCGAGGTCGCGCAGGCGGTCACCACGGGCAGGGTCGGGCCCTTTGCCTTGTGGCGGATTGCGATATTGCCCGAAGCCATATTGGGGATCATCATCGCGATCATATAGGGCGATGCACGGCGAGGCCCCCGATCGGCAATCGTGTGGACGTTGTCGACGAGTGTCTGCATGCCGCCCACGCCTGAACCCACGTAGACGCCCAGGCGCTCGCGATCGATGGCGCCTTCGACATCAAAGCCCGCATCGTGCATGGCTTCGTCCGAAGCCGCCATCGCAAACTGAACGCAGGGGTCGAGATGCTTGGCGTCACGCTTGCCAAAGTACTCGTTGCCGTCAAAACCCTTGACCTCGGCCGCCACCTTAACGGCAAACGCATCGGTATCGAAGTGCGTAATCGGGCCGATGCCGCACGTGCCAGCACACATTGCCGCCCAGGTGGCAAGCGCGGTGTTGCCGAGCGGCGACACGGCACCGATACCGGTGATTGCAACTCTCTGTTCCATCATGGTCTCCTCATCCAAGCCGTTCTTCGGCCCTGGTTTCTACATCGCCATTCCGCCGTCGACGCGCACGACCTCGCCCGTAATGTAGGCAGCCGCATCACTCGCCAGAAAGCGCACTACGCCGGCCACCTCCTCGGGGCGCGCCATACGCTTAAGGGGAATCTGCTCCTCGGTTACCGTACGCACCTTCTCCGAGAGCTTTGCCGTCATATCCGTCTCGACAAACCCGGGGGCAACCGCGTTCACTCGTACGCCGCGTGGCGCAAGCTCGCGCGCCACCGCCTTGGTCAGACCGATGACGCCCGCCTTGGAGGCGGCGTAGTTGGCCTGCCCGGCATTGCCCATCAGGCCCACAACCGAGCTCATGTTGATGACGCAACCGCCGCGCTGGCGCATAAAGGTCTTGGTGAGCGCGCGCGTCGTGTTAAACGTTCCCTTGAGATTGACATCGAGTACGCGATCGAAGGCGTCATCGCCCATGCGCATGAGCAGGCCATCGCGGGTGATGCCGGCGTTGTTGACGAGCGCCCAAATGGAGCCAAAGTCGTTGAGGACCGTTTCCACGCACGCGTTGACGGCAGCGGGGTCGGCCACGTCGCATTGATATGCGCGTGCCGCGGCACCAGCCGCCTCGCAGGCTTCGCACGTCTCGCGCGCCGCATCGACGCTGCCGGCATAGACGACGGCGATATCAAAGCCGTCCTCCGCCAGACCGACAGCGCAGGCGCGGCCGATACCACGCGAGCCGCCCGTGACCAGTGCCACGCGACGTGAGTCGTTGCGCTCGAGCGCGCCGTTGTTCAAGTTGCCCATGTCATTCCTTTCGGGTTACAGCCCTGTGGACTATGCGAGCTCGTCGGCAATAGCTGCGACCTGCTCGGCCGTCTCGCACGAATACACGCGAACGTCGCTCAGCGTACGCTTGACCAGGCCGGACAGCGTTTTGCCAGGGCCGACCTCAATAAACGTGTCGATGCCTTGATCCTGCAGAGCATGCAGCGTGTCGACCCAGTGCACGGCATGACTCACCTGGTTGGCCAGCACCTCCGATGCCGCCTGCGGGTCGGCCGGATAAGGCGCCGCCGTCATATTTGCCATAACAGGAATGAGCAACGGGGACGGCGCGTGACCGGCCTCAATATATGCAGCAAGGCCACAGGTCGCCTCGGCCATATAGGGGCTATGGAATGCACCCGACACCGCGACCTTCATGGCGCGGCCGCCAGCCTCTTTTACTAGGACGTCGAGCGCCTGCAGCGCCTCGGGCGCTCCGGCAACAACCGTCTGCTGCGGGCTGTTGTAGTTGACCGGCCAGCAGTCCTCGCCGGTCTGTTTTGCCAAGCCCTCGACCTGCGCCGCATCGAGTTTGATGACGGCGCGCATTCCGCCGGGATGACGCTCAGCCGCCGTGGCCATAAGCGCCGCGCGCTCGCACACAAGCTCAAATCCCGCTCGCGTATCGAACGCCCCCGCAAAGGTGAGCGCGGCGACCTCGCCCAGCGAGAATCCCGCACAGGCGGCAGGCACCACGCCGCGCTCACGCAGGGCGACGGCGACAGTCAAGTCGTGCACGAACACGCAAGGCTGCGTGTTCTCAGTCTGCGAGAGCTCCTCCTTGGAGGCGCTCCGGCACTGCTCGCTCGTCCCCGGGCGCACCTCATCGGCAATGACGAACACCTCGGCGGCCGCCGGCGATGTCTCGATCAAGTCGACGCCCATCGCGGGGTGCTGGGCACCCTGGCCGGCAAACAAAAACGCTACGCCACCCATGCGCACGCACCCTTCAGGACGTGCTCGGCGCCATCGACCAGGTCGTCAACGATTTCGCGTGCGCTCTGGCGTTCGTTGACCATGCCGGCAATCTGTCCACACAGAAACGAACCCTCTTCGTAGTTGCCGTCCTTGGCGGCCTTACGCAGCGCACCGGTTCCCATAGCACCGAGTTCCTCGGCACTCGCGCCGGAACCCTCGCTCTTAGCGTAGGCGTTGGTAAAGGGGCTCTTGAGGGCACGCACAGTGGCCACCAGCACGCAGGCAGAGGGAGCGATACCGGCGTAGCGGCACTTGATATCCAAAAACTTCTCTGCGCCCAGATCGGCACCGAAACCGGCCTCAGTGATGGTATAGTCGGCCAGAGAAAGGCTCAGCTTGGTAGCCAGCACGCTGTTGCAGCCGTGGGCGATGTTGGCAAAGGGACCGCCGTGGATGATGGCGGGGTTGTTTTCCAGCGTCTGGA
>USKV01000045.1 GCA_900555355.1 uncultured Collinsella sp. | reverse complement strand
GGCAACGGGCTCGGCGTCGACCGGCACATCGCCCTCGTCAGCGCCCTCGTCAGCGCCCTCGTCAGCGCCCTCGGCCTCGGCGCGCATGCCCAGCACCAGGTTGCGCAGGCCCGCGACCGTACCTTCCACATCGGGGGCCGGCTGGTCGGCGTGCAGGTACGCCCAGTCCATCATAAAGGTCGCCGAAGACAGCGCACCGATGGCCAGCGCGTCGTCGGGACACGAAAGCTCGACCTCAAAGACACGCTCGTCGTGCTCGCTCACGCGCGTGCGGCCGCACGAAATGCTGCCAGCGAGACCGGTCTCGTTCATGAGCTCGACCGTCACGTGCTCCAGCAGGTGGCAAAGCTCGGTCTGGCCCATGCAATCCTGGAACTCGCGACCCGAATCGCCCAGGCACAGATGCTTGGCAATCGCGGGCACCAGGTAGTAAACGCGCGCCGTGGCCTCGATATCCTCCGAGGTCATGAGCGGCATGCCGGGGTTCACCAGCACATGCGCGCAAATCTTGTCCTCGCTGACGGTGACCTTAAGGATGTTGAACAGGCCTGCCATAACTCTCCCCTACTCTTCCTTGCCCTACTCGTCGCCGTCGTGCGGATTCGCGGAACCCGCACCCGACGTCGTCGGCTCGTCTACCGAAGACTCGGAATCCTTCTTATCGGTTTCGGCCGGAGCGATCACGCGAATGAGCGAGATGCGCTGGCCACGCATCGACTGAACTTTAAACTTGTACCCCGCGACCTCAAACACCTCTCCGATGTCGGGCACCGAGTCGCAAAGCTCCAAAATCCAGCCGGCGATGGTCTCATAATCATCGCTTTCCTCGAGCGGCCAACCAAGCTCAATCGCGTCATCGCACGAAAAACGCCCATCAACGAGCCACTCGCGGCGCGAAAGGCGCGTGAGATACTTGTTGTCGGGGTCGAACTCGTCCTCGATCTCGCCGACGATCTCCTCGACGATATCCTCGATGGTGATAATGCCGGCCGTGCCGCCGTACTCGTCCACGACCACCACGATCTGGTCGTGCGAGGTCTGCATCTCGGACAGCAGCGGCAGGATGTCCTTGGTGTCGGGCACAAAGGTGGCGTCGCGCAAAAAGCCGGCGATGGGCTGGTCGCCCTTGCCGTCGAGCGCGGGCTGAATCAGGTCCTTGATGTGCGCGATGCCGGCGACGTTGTCGGGATCCTCGTGATAAACGGGGATGCGGCTAAAGCCGGTCTGGCGCATGGTGGACAGCACGTCGGCGACCGTCTCGTCGTCCTCGCACATGGTGGTGTCCACGCGCGGCACCATGACCTCGCGGGCAACGGTGTCGCCCAGGTCGAAGATCTCGTGGATCATGCGCTTTTCCTCGTCGAGCAGGTCGTCCTGCTCCGAGACCATGTACTTGATCTCTTCTTCCGAGACGTTCTGGCGGTCGTCGGCACTCTTAATGCGCAGGATGCGGGCCAGGCCATCGGAGCAAGCACCGGTCAGCCACACGAGCGGACGGGCGATCTTTTGGAAAAACGACAACGGCCCCACAACCTGCTTGGACACGCCTTCGGCGTTGGCCAGGCCGATGCGCTTGGGGACGAGCTCGCCGATCACGATGGACACGAAGGCGACCGCGACGGTGATGATGACCGGCGCCAGGCCGCGCGCGATGGCGGAGAGCGGCGCGATGCCAAAATTCATGAGCCACGTGGCGAGCGGGTCGGACAGACTCGTCGAGGCGACGGCGGACGAGGCGAAGCCCACGAGCGTGATGGCGACCTGGATGGTGGCCAACAGCTGATCGGAGTCGGCGGCGAGCTGGACGGCGCGCTCGGCGCGCTTGTCGCCTTCCTCGGCCTCGTGCTCCAGCACGGCGCGCTTGGCCGTGGTGAGCGCCATCTCTGACATAGAGAAGTAGCCGTTGATGAGTGTCAAAACGAGGGTGGTGATAAGGGAGATGGTTATGTCCATCGGGAGTTTCTCGAACCTCCAAGATTCGGGACGTTAGGTAGTAAGCGTAGGTGACGGATAGGGCAGTTGCACCCGGCGGCCGCCTTGATGGGTCCGCGGGCACAGACGCGATCGCTAGATTACGAAGAGGATCACCGCCATGAACTGGAAGATGCTGCCGGCGAGCACCCACAAGTGGAAAACACTGTGCAGATAGCGCACGTTTTTGGCGATATAGAACGGCACGCCCACGGTATAGCACACGCCGCCGACGGCGAGCAGGGCAAGCGCGACGGGGTTCAGCAGCGCCACGAGCTCGGGCAGTTTAAAGACGACAAGCCAGCCCATCAGCAGGTAGACCAAGCCGCTTACCCAGTGCGGCTGACGCTCGCGCAAAAAGCACTCGAGCGCGATGCCGATGATGGCGATGGCCCACACGGCAAAGAACAGCATAGGGCCGCCGTCGTTTGCGAGCGTGATGAGGCAAAACGGCGTATAGCTGCCAGCTATGAGCAGGTAGATGCAGCTGTGGTCGATGATGCGAAACACGCGCTTGGCGCCCGCGGGCTGAATCGCATGGTAGAGCGTGGAGGCAAGGTATTCGAGAATAATGCTGGCGCCGTAGACAATCGCCGCGGCCATGTGGGCCGGACCTCCGCCGCGCAGGGCAGCGAACACGATCAGGAGCACAAGACCTGCGATGCCCAGCAGGCAACCGACACCATGGGTGACGGAGTTCATGATCTCCTCGCCCACCGTGTAGTGCGGAACGGCCGCGGCTCCAGGTCGCGGCTTGGAACTGTCGCTCGAATCGGACATGCCGGTTACATCCTCCAACGTAAAGAGTTCTCAACACTATATCAAAGCGTCTGGGTGCGTGCGAAATTTGCACCATACGTGACCCTTTGTTTACCCATTCTTTGCCTGTTGACGCATCAACGGCGAACGTCCATAATGCGCTTGCATTAAATGTTGATGTATTAACATCTTATAGGAGAATACCGCATGGCTCAAAACGCACGTTCCCATCGAAAGCTCAAGATAGCCGGCATCGTTGCACTGGTGGTTGTCGTTGCGCTGCTCGGATTTGCCGGCAACTTTTTGTTTGACTTTGCCCTGAACCCCCAAGCGCCGTACACCATGAAGATGATGCAGGATAGCAAGAACGACAAAGAAGGTGAGCAGCCGGATGCCGAGGACACCGAGGCGCGGGCGTGGTTTAAAGAGAATCGCGAGAGCAGCAGCCTCACCGCAGATGACGGAACCAAGCTTGCCGCTTGGTATTTTGCTGCGTCGGAGAGCACGCACGACTACGCCGTCTGCCTGCATGGATATACCAACGAGCCCATCGGTATGGCCCGATACGTCAAGCGATTCCACGACCGCGGCATGAACGTACTCGCACCCGCCGCCCGTGCCCACGAGCGCTCCGGCGGCGACTATATCGGCATGGGCTGGCCCGAGCGCCTCGACATCGTCGCATGGATCGAGCGAATCGTTCAGGCTGACCCCGAGGCGCGCATCCTGGTCTTTGGCGAGTCGATGGGCGCGGCGACCGCCATGAACGTCGCGGGGGAATCTCTGCCCACAAACGTAAAATGCATTATCGAGGACTGCGGTTATACGAGTGTTTGGGACGAGTTTTCTCTGCAGCTCAAGGACGTGTTCGGCCTGCCCAGCTTTCCCTTGCTCGATGTAGCAAACTTGGTGTGCAACGTGCGCGCGGGCTACGACTTTCATAAGGCGAGCAGCGTGGAGCAACTCAAACACGCGACGGTTCCCATGTTGTTTATCCACGGCGACCAGGACACCTTTGTGCCGTACAGCATGCTCGACCAAAACTACGACGCGTGCGCCAGCAAGGTCAAGCAAAAGCTCACCATCCATGGCGCCACCCACGCCAAGAGTGCGCAAGTTGACCCCGAGCTCTACTGGAACACAGTCAACAACTTCCTCGACGAGTATTTTTAGGCAAAAAGCAACGTCTGGGGCTTTATCTGCCCCCCCTGTTTTCGGAAGTGCGGGGAAAATCGCGGGAAGCCCAACCAGACCACAGTTTTACCAACAATTTATCAGGGGTTTTGTTGCCAAAAAACGGTTTGTGGTCGGCGGTATTCGATTTTTCACCGCACTTCCGGAAAGCCGCCCGCGGGCGCTGTGCTCACGGGCGGCTTTTTCTAACGTTGCGCTACAAAAGCGCTTGTTTTGTCCAATAGCTAGGCGCTATTTAACCTCGATGAGCTCGTACTCGCTCGTGCCCAGGCCGATCTTTTCGGCGTGCGCGATGCACACGCGCCAGTCGGTGTCGGGATGTGTGATGCAGAAGGGGTCACGCGCCTGCTCGCCCTCCAGATGCTCGTGATTGTGCTCCATCTTGGCAGCGCTATCGGTGAGCTCGGTGTTGGGCAGCGGCTCGGATGCCATGACGGCGTCGGCACAGGCCTGGTCGATGGCGACCGGGTCGAAGCTCGCGAACATGCCGATATCGTTGACGATAGGCGTGTCGTTTTCGGGATGGCAATCGCAGTTGGGACTGATATCCATGGCAAGCGAGATGTGGAAACTCGGGCGGCCATCGACGACGGCCTTGGTGTACTCGGCGATCTTACAGTTGAGCACGTCGGCCGCGGCGTCATAGCCGGGCTTGATGCAGTCCTGGTTGCATGCCGCAATGCAGCGGCCGCAGCCCACGCAACGATCGTGGTCGATAGCGGCGACGTGGACCGTGCGGGTGTTGCCGTTGGCAAGCTCGCGCTCGCGGGTATCGTCAAACGAGATGGCGTTGTGCGCGCAGATCTTTTCGCAGGCGCGGCAGCCAACGCAGTGCTCGGTCGCGACGTTCGGCTTGCCGGCGGCATGCTGCTCCATCTTGCCGGCACGGCTGCCGCCGCCCATGCCCAGGTTCTTCATGGCACCGCCAAAGCCGGCCTGCTCATGGCCCTTAAAGTGGGTGAGGCTGATCACGATATCGGCGTCCATGAGTGCCTGACCGATCTTGGCCTCGTGCACATACTCGCCGCCCTCGACCGGGACGAGCGCCTCGTCGGTGCCCTTAAGGCCGTCGGCGATGATGATCTGGCAGCCCGTGGCATACGGGGTAAAGCCGTTCTGGTAGGCGGTATCGATGTGCTCGAGCGCGTTTTTGCGGCTACCGACATAGAGCGTATTGCAGTCGGTGAGGAAGGGCTTGCCGCCCAGCTCCTTCACGACATCCGCGACGGCGCGGGCGTAGTTGGGGCGCAAAAAGCTCAGGTTGCCCAGCTCGCCAAAGTGAATCTTGATGGCGACGAACTTGTTCTCAAAGTCGATCTGCTCGATACCGGCGTGACGGATGAGGCGCTTGAGCTTGTCGAGCTGGCTCTCGCGAGCATGCGTGCGCAGGTTAGTGAAGTACACCTTAGCGGGTGCTGCGGGTGCAGTTGCGGTCATAGATCTATCCCCTCGGTCTATATGGCGTTACAGACATAAGAGGATGGTACCAGTTAAAGCAGAGGTAAAGTCAAGTACGGCACCTAGTCATTGGGGACGCTCTTAAATGACTACTCTTGGACTTTGACACTCATTGGGGACGGACTTAAATGAGTGCCTCGCCACCTGGCAGCTAGGGACGTTCCTTTCCTGCCGGCAGCTGGGGACAGTCCTTGCCAGCACGGCCGGCGAACCGGCGAATCGGCAAAGACTGTCCCCGATGACTACTCCTGCACCTTGAGAGCTTCGGCCAGGCCCACACGTTTGATGGAACGCATGTGCAGCAACGCCACGACCAGGTAGGTCGCAAAGCCAATGCCGACGCACGCCGCCATGGACCACCAGGGCACGTAGATCTCGATATTGCCGTTGTAGGCGAGCAGCATCGAGCGGAAGATGGCCGTGAGCGAGCCAATAATGACCGGCAGACTCAGCACGAGCGACGCCGCCACGCACAGCGTGATCGAGCGGATGTACAGATGCGAGATCTCGCCATCGCGATAGCCAAAGACTTTCATATAGCTAATCGAACGGGCGCTGTGGTCGATCACAGCCTTGGTCAGCAGGTACATAAACAGCAGGAAAATAAACACCGCAAGCCCAACCATCATGCCGATCATTTTGCTCATCATGCCGATGAACTGGTCGCCCACGGCGCGCATGTCGTCGGGCGTGGTGTCGCCGGCAAAGTAACGAGCATCAAGGTCGAGCTTTTCATCGCTCACATAGCCGTTAAAGTAGGCCGCATCGTTGTCGAACAGCTCGTTAAAGTCGTCGATACTCATATAGATATTCATATCCGACTTGGAGCCCCAGGCACAGTCCTTGCCCGCATACTCAAGGGAATAATGCTCGCCCTCGTACTTGTCGCTGAGCGTGACCTTCTGGCCCTCGCTCCAGCCAAACTTATCGAGCAGACCGCCGCCAAAGACGACGCGCCCATCGCCGACGTTGAGGTCTTTCCAATAGCGCGAATCGGATGAAATGCCGTAGACGGAAATCGTCTCCTCGCCATTACCATCGCCGCGGTCGTATTGCAGCTGGTAAACGGCATATTTCTCGGC
Organism: uncultured Collinsella sp.; assembly: GCA_900555355.1. Classification (GTDB taxonomy): domain Bacteria; phylum Actinomycetota; class Coriobacteriia; order Coriobacteriales; family Coriobacteriaceae; genus Collinsella. Next base: position 2,819 of record USKV01000045.1, on the reverse strand, counting down.
CTGCGCGATTGCGCCCGCGCCGTTATCGGTCGTATTGACCGGGTGGATATCGTCGTTGTCAGTGTCGATCTTAGAGGCCTTGTCGATCAGGCCGATGGCCTCATCGCGGTCGCAGCCGAGGGCATCGGCAAGATCGTCAAGGCGCGCGTAGAGCGCATCCTTCTTGTCTTGGACCTTGGCAAGCGCATCCTGCGCTGCGGTCAGGCTCTCGGCAGACGGAGATGCGGTCGCGGCATCGGCCGCCGCCTGCGCCGCATCGGCCGCGTCGTCGAGCTCATCATCGGCATCCTGGGTGGCGGAAAGCAGCGCACCGTCAATCGACTGCAAGCGCTCGAGTGCCGACCACTGCTCGCGCTCCTCGGCAGTGCCCTCGAGCTCCAGCGGCGCCTTGAGCGTGTACTGGTGCTCGGCGACCAGGCTCGTCTCGAGGTTGTCGGCGTAGTGCGTCATCGTGGGCAAAATCGCCAGGCCAAAGAGCAGCAGCAGCGAGGCAAACGCAATGCCCACGAAGAGCGTGGCGAAGTTGCCCAGGTTGCGCAGGAAGATGCGCAGGCGGAAGCGCGCGACAAAACCCATACGCTCCGGCAGTTGCATACCACGCTTGGTACCCGACTTGCCGCTCGCTTCGTGACGAAGGAATTGCAACGGCGTCTTGCCCATTTTGCGAAGCAGACCCACCAGCGTGATGAGGATGAGCGCGACGGCGGGAACCACGGCGCACTTCACAAAGATCTCCCAGCTCCAGTACACCTGGAAGGGCGGCAGGCTGTACGAACCGTAATAGAGGCTGCGCATGGGCTCGGTAAAGAACACAACGCCGAGCGCAGTGCCCAAAAGCGCCGCGACCACGCCCACGATGGCGGGAAGCGCAAGGTGGTGCAGCACGATCTCGCGTCGACGATAGCCGCTGGCGAGCAGCGTGCCGATGATGGCGCTCTCCTCCTCGATGGTGGCGTCAGTGAGCACCACAAAGACAAACGCCATGATCACGATGATGATATCGAGCAGCGTCATCCACATCACGGAGTCGCCGTCCACGTCGTCGCGTGCATAGCCAATGCCCTGGTTGGAATCGGCATCGATCAGGTCGTCCACGCGCGCATCGGCGTCGGTCAGCGCCTCGACCATATCCTGCTCGGCATCGATGCGGTCCGCGGTGGAGAGATCGCGGTCGTTAAAGGTAAAGGAGTAGGTGTAGGCGGGCGCACCGCCGGCGTCCTCGAGCGCGGCAAAGCCGGCGTCGGTGACCTCGGCCACGCCGTACGTGATGGTGTTCACCGTAAAGTCCGAATTGTTGAGGAACAGCGCCTGGCTATCGGGCTGGGTCATGATGCCGCAGATGGTGTAGGTTCTGCCCTCGAGCTCGACCTTATCGCCCACGGCGAGGTCGTTGTTGGTGGCAAAAACGCGGTCGATTGCTACCTCGTCGTCCGCCTTGGGCTCCTTGCCCTCACAGTAGGACGCGATATCGACCTTGGTGCGGTGCGCATAGGTGCGCAGCGTGCGCTTGGTGCCGTCGTCGCCGGCGGTCTTTTTGATGATGGCGTCGATGGAAAAGTTCTTGTAGAGCGTGACGCCGCCGGCGTCGCTGGCAGCATCCTCAGCGGCCTTGAGTTGATCGTCGGTAGCCTCGAAGGAGGTGGTCACGCGGCCGTCCTCAATCGTGTACGCATCGCGCATGTCGTCGATAAGGCAGCCGATGGAATGTGCCGCGAGCAAAAAGCCCGAGGTAAGGGCGATGCTTCCGCACATAAGCAGAAAGATGCCCAGGTACTTGCCGATATTGCGGCGCAGCTCGCGCGGGAGTCGTTTTGCGAGAGGTGCCATGGCGCCGCCTACCAATCGAGCTCGGCGGCCGCGACCGGCGACTCATTGAGCTCGTCCTCGACGATGCGCCCGTCGCGCAGGCGCAGCACGCGATTGGCCATGCGCGCGATGGCGGCATTGTGGGTGACAATGATGATGGTGCAGCCGTACTCGTGATTGACATCTTCCATGAGCTGCAAGATTTCCTTGGACGTCTTATAGTCAAGCGCGCCCGTGGGCTCGTCGCACAGCAGCAGGCCCGGGTTTTTGACGAGTGCGCGGCCGATGGCACAGCGCTGCTGCTGGCCGCCCGAGACCTGGCGCGGGAACTTGTTGCGGTGCTCGTAAAGGCCCAGCGAACGCAGGAGATCGTCGACATTGAGCGGGTTTTTGGACAGGTGCGCCGTGACCTCGATGTTCTCCTTGATGGTGAGATCGGGCACCAGGTTGTAGAACTGGAAGACAAAGCCCAGCTCACGGCGGCGATACTCGCCCAGGTCGGTAGGCTTGAGCACCGTGAGGTCGCAGCCGTCCACCAGAATAGAGCCGGCGTCGGCATCCTCCAGGCCGCCGATCAGGTTGAGAAAGGTCGACTTGCCCGAGCCCGAGGGACCCAGCATGACGCAGATCTCGCCGCGGTTGATGGACGTGTCGATGCCATCGAGTACCGTCAGGCGCGCATCACCGTCGCCGTAGTGCTTTTTGAGCCCTTTGACCTGGACATAGGCTTTCTGCGTTGCCATGGCATCCCCCATTGTTAGCCTCGTACTACTTTATGAGCGTAATAGTAAACCATGGCGAACTATTTTGGAGCGAGGCCTGGATTTTATTTCAGACTAGTCATTGGGGACGTTCTTAAATGACTAGCTGTTGGGGACACTCTTTCGCCACCCGGCAGTTAGGGACGTTCCCTTTCTGCCGGCAGCTGGGGACAGTCCTTGGCAACCCGGCCGGCAAGCCGGCGGTTCGGTGTTAGCGCTGGGCGATTTTAGCCGCTAATAGTCAAACGATTT